>NZ_JRJY01000123.1:0-18170 GCF_000801015.1 Aeromonas sp. ZOR0001
GCTGCAGTCAGGGTGGTTTTACCGTGGTCAACGTGGCCGATGGTGCCGACGTTTACGTGCGGTTTATTACGCTCAAATTTTTCTTTAGACACGACGTAGTCCTTCTAGGTTAAACCCGCCTACCGTCGTAGGCGGGGAATCTTAAATTACTTGGATTTGCGCTCTTCGATCACGGCTTGTGCAACGTTGGTCGGTGCATCGTGATACTTGGCGAATTCCATGGCGTAGGAAGCACGACCCTGGGTAGCGGAACGCAGTGCAGTTGCATAACCGAACATTTCGGCCAGCGGCACCAGAGCACGTACGATCTTGCCGGACGGGCCATCTTCCATACCTTCGATCAGGCCACGACGACGGTTCAGGTCACCGATAACGTCGCCCATGTAATCTTCCGGAGTTTCAACTTCTACTTTCATGATCGGCTCGAGCAGAACCGGGTTGGCTTTCATGAAGCCAGCCTTAAAGGCCATGGAAGCAGCGATTTTGAACGCCAGTTCGGAAGAGTCGACATCGTGGTAAGAACCGAAGTGCAGACGCACACCCAGATCCATAACCGGGTAACCAGCCAGCGGACCAGATTTGAGCTGCTCACGGATACCTTTATCAACACCTGGGATGAATTCACCAGGAATGACACCACCTTTGATGTCGTTGACGAATTCGTAGGCTTTGCCTTCTTCCAGCGGGTACATGTCGATAACAACATGACCGTACTGACCGCGACCACCAGACTGCTTGGCATGCTTGCCTTCGATGTCTTTAACGGTGGTACGGATGGTTTCACGGTAGGCAACCTGCGGCTTACCTACGTTGGCTTCAACCTTGAACTCGCGACGCATACGGTCAACGATGATGTCCAGGTGCAGCTCACCCATACCAGCGATGATGGTTTGACCTGACTCTTCGTCAGTCCATACGCGGAAGGACGGATCTTCCTGAGCCAGACGGCCCAGTGCCAGACCCATCTTCTCCTGGTCAGCCTTGGTTTTCGGCTCAACCGCGATAGAAATTACCGGCTCCGGGAATTCCATACGCTCGAGGATGATCGGTGCGTTCGGGTCACACAGGGTGTCACCAGTGGTCACGTCTTTCAGACCGATAGCAGCAGCGATGTCACCAGCGCGTACTTCTTTGATCTCTTCACGCTTGTTGGCATGCATCTGAACGATACGGCCAAAACGCTCGCGCTTGTCCTTGACGGAGTTCAGCACGGTGTCACCGGAGTTGATCACGCCAGAGTAGACACGGAAGAAGGTCAGGTTACCAACGAACGGGTCGGTAGCGATCTTGAACGCCAGAGCAGAGAACGGCTCGTCATCAGAAGCGTGACGCTCGTCTTTGGTCTCGCCGTCCATTTTCAGGCCGTCGATAGCAGCAACGTCGGTCGGAGCCGGCAGGTACTCGATCACGGCATCCAGCATGGCCTGTACGCCCTTGTTCTTGAACGCGGAGCCACAGGTTACCAGGATGATTTCGTTGTTCAGCACGCGCTGACGCAGAGCACCCTTGATCTCTTCCTCGGTCAGCTCTTCGCCGCCCAGGTATTTTTCCATCAGGTCTTCAGACGCTTCAGCAGCGGCTTCAACCAGATTCATGCGCATTTCTTGCGCCTGTTCCAGCAACTCGGCCGGGACGTCTTCGTAATCGAAGGATACGCCCTGATCAGCTTCATTCCAGTTGATGGCTTTCATCTTGACCAGGTCAACAACGCCCTTGAAGTTCTCTTCAGAGCCGATGTTCAGCTGAAGCGGAACCGGAGTACCTTTCAGACGAGTCTTGATGTGCTCAACGCAGCGCAGGAAGTTGGCGCCGGTACGGTCCATCTTGTTGACGAACGCGATACGGGGAACCTTGTACTTGTTAGCCTGACGCCATACGGTTTCAGACTGTGGCTGTACGCCACCTACGGCACAGTACACCATCACGGCACCGTCCAGAACACGCATTGAACGCTCTACTTCGATAGTAAAGTCAACGTGGCCCGGGGTATCGATGATGTTGATACGGTGCGGTTGGAACTGTTTACCCATACCGGACCAGAAAGCGGTGGTCGCGGCGGAGGTGATGGTGATACCACGCTCTTGTTCCTGTTCCATCCAGTCCATGGTGGCAGCGCCATCGTGAACTTCACCGATCTTGTGACTTACACCGGTGTAAAACAGTACGCGCTCGGTAGTAGTAGTCTTACCGGCGTCAATGTGAGCGGAGATACCGATGTTACGATAACGCTCAATGGGGGTTGTACGAGCCATTGTCATCCTCTTACTAAGGCGCTTGTCCCTAGATAATTAAAGGTGCGCAGAGTCAAAAGACCCTGCGCAAGCGGATTACCAGCGGAAGTGAGCGAAGGCTTTGTTCGCTTCAGCCATACGGTGAACGTCTTCACGTTTCTTGACAGACGAACCCTTATTGTCAGCGGCATCCAGCAGCTCGCCAGCCAGACGCTGAGCCATTGATTTTTCACCACGTTTACGAGCGGCATCAACCAACCAGCGCATTGCCAGGGCATTGCGACGTACCGGACGAACTTCTACCGGCACCTGATAGGTTGCACCACCGACGCGACGAGATTTAACCTCGACCGCCGGACGAATGTTATCCAGAGCTTCTTCGAATACGGCCAGGTGCTCTTTGCCAGATTTGGTGGCAATGATGTCCAGGGCGCCATAAACAATGGCTTCTGCAACAGATTTCTTACCGTCAACCATTACTACGTTGACAAATTTAGCCAGCAGCTCTGATCCGAACTTGGGATCTGGCAGGATTTTACGCTGACCAACAACACGACGTCTTGGCATTTCAAATTCTCCGTAACTTCAGGGATTACCCAAAACTAGAAAGCTATCTAACTAGAAACGAATTAACGTTTGGCCTTACTTAACGGAGAACCATTAAGCTTTAGGACGCTTCACGCCATACTTGGAGCGAGCCTGCTTACGGTCTTTAACACCGGCACAGTCCAACGCACCACGAACGGTGTGATAACGAACACCTGGCAAGTCTTTTACACGACCGCCACGGATCAGAACAACAGAGTGCTCTTGCAGGTTGTGACCTTCACCGCCGATGTAGGAGGTGACTTCGAAGCCGTTGGTCAGACGTACACGGCACACTTTACGCAGTGCAGAGTTAGGCTTCTTCGGGGTGGTGGTATATACACGAGTGCATACGCCACGCTTCTGAGGGCACGCTTCCAGCGCCGGCACGTTGCTTTTCACAACGAGCTTGATGCGTGGCTTGCGAACCAACTGGTTAATAGTTGCCATCAAAAGGCTCCTGATAATGACTTCATAAACGTGTGGAAAATCCTCCCCGCAGATACGGGGACGCGAAATTTTATGCCCTGTTGTCTGGGGAGTCAAGATTTATACAATTTGCGTCACAAAAGGGCAATTCGGATCCGTTTGATTTCACGACATCACCTTGAATTTTCTTGGAAATGTGCTTCTCAGCCACCCCAGGTGCGCGGGGAACCTTTTTGCGCAATCAGTGCCACCAGACCCGCCATATCGAGCACATTGCCCACCCGATGCAGCAAACCGCGAGCTTGCAGATCTTCCTGCATCACATAAAGCGGGATACCCGCCAGCCGCGCACTCCACTGGGGAGCCGATGCCGCAATCACGGCATCCTGCATCAGTACCAGCTCATCCTCGGGCTGAAGGTATGAGAGCGCCTCTGCCAGAGCCTGACTCTGAAAGGGAGAGTTCAATATCAGATGCAACATGGAGACCTCAAAAGCTGATGTGAGTCGAACATTGTGCCCAGCGCCGAGCCAGTTCCTGGCGCGGCAGACTCTCGACGGGGATCAGCAGATCATCCACTGTCACGC
Source organism: Aeromonas sp. ZOR0001 (assembly GCF_000801015.1). NCBI lineage: Bacteria > Pseudomonadati > Pseudomonadota > Gammaproteobacteria > Aeromonadales > Aeromonadaceae > Aeromonas > Aeromonas sp. ZOR0001. The sequence goes on from NZ_JRJY01000123.1 coordinate 3,833, forward strand.
CACGCTCTGCCAGCGAGTCAGCACAAACATAGACCTCTTCGATGTCGTAGAGTTCCAGCATTTTGAAGGTGGGCGCGTAGTGGCGCTGCAAAATGGCGGCAGGCTGCTGTTCCTTGAGCAGTTGCAACACACCGTCCCCAATCAGGAAGAGGGCCAGCTCATCGGTCATGGCCGAGGTGGCCAGCAGGGCATCCAACCCTTCCCGGCCAGCGGCATGGCCATGGGGACCACGACTGCATATAAAGGCGATTTTCTTGCTCATGACTCCCCCTAGAACTGAACCAACCGATCGGCGGTGAGCGCCGCCTCGGCCAATTGGCCCAGACCGCTCAGGCAAAATGGCGGTTGCAGATTGAAGTGCACCTGCCCTGCCCCCTTGGCCTCCTGTTCATCGAGCACACCGCGTCGCATGGCGGCGGCGACACAGACGTCGATACCGATCCCCTGCTCTTCTGCCAGCTCTCGCCACAGACGCACCAGATCAGTCTCATCGGATGCAGGCAGATGCAAACCGTTGCCGTTGCAGACCCCGTCCTGATAGAAGAACAGGTGGGACAAGGTATGCCCCTGCGCCAACAGGGTGCGGGCAAAACGATAGGCTGTGCTGGCCGATTGGGTGCCATAGGCAGGCCCCGTGACCAGGATGGCAAAACTCAGACTCATAGCAGGACTCCTGTGCTGACCCGGTCCATTTTACGCCAAAAACAAAAAAGCCCCTGCCAGGAGGGGCTTGATTCAATCTGTTGATCAGAGATGGGCAATCGCCTCGACCTCGACCAGCACATCTTTCGGCAGACGGGCCACCTCTACGCAGGAGCGGGCTGGCGCAGCATCGCCAAAGTAGCGGGCATAGACCTGGTTGAAGGCAACGAAGTTGTTCATGTCGCTCAGGAAGCAGGTGGTTTTGACCACTTTGCTGGCATCAGCACCCGCAGCGTGCAACACGGCAACCAGATTCTTCATTACCTGCTCGGCCTGCTCTTCAATGCCGCCAGCCACAATTTCCATGGTGGCAGGATCGAGCGGGATCTGCCCGGAGGTGAAGATCATCTCGCCAACCTTGGTAGCCTGAACATACGGACCAATCGCGGCAGGCGCCTTGTCGGTTGCAATCACTTCTTTAGCCATTCATCTATCCCCTTCTGGAATGAGTTACTCGTTCTCGTCTTCACCCTGCTTGCGCTGTCGGATGTAAAGATAAACGGTATGTTTTGAAATATTGAGTTTGTCCGCCACCAGATTGATCGAATCCTTGATGTCGAAAATGCCCTTCTCGAACAACTGGGTCACGATGAAGCGGTTCTTGGCATTGTTGGCCACGGTGGGATCGCGGTTGATCTCGTCGATGGTGTTATCCACCGTCTGGGCGACCAGCTCTTCCACGCTATTGGCGAAGGTCTCTGGTGACTGGCGCGCCGCCTGCTGGGGCGTCGGGAAAAATTCGGCCACGAACTCGTGGAAAGGCGCATTGATGTGCAGGTTGATGCAGATAAGTCCCACTACTTGCCGCTCGCTGTTGCGAATGGCGATGGTACTCGACTTCATCAGCGCGCCGGTACGGCTGCGAGCGAAATAGCTCTGGGTGTAATCCTGGCCGGTGCTCTCGATGTCCTTGAGCATGCGCAGGGCGAGATCGGTGATGGGCGCCCCGAGGGTGCGTCCGGTATTGAAGCCGTTGGCGATCTTGATCACCGACTCGTGCAGATTTTCCAGGGAGTGGAGTACCACTTCACAATGCTTGCCGAACAGCTCGGCCAAGCCATCGATGAGCCCATCGTATGAGCGCAACAATTCCCTGTCTTCATCTGTAAAAGTGCGGCTGATCAGCTGTTCTTCGGGAAGCATGGCTTCCTCGATACCGACAGTCATGTTCTACCCCTGTAATAACCATTCAACTTTCCCGAGTTTTAAATTGCAGGGGAGTAAAGTCAACTTTTTTTGATTTTTTACTCTACAACTTTGCTCTGGATCATCCTGAAACCCGCGCTGCGTCTACCTTTGCCGAGGAATTGGCCAACAAAAAGGGCTCCTTGAAGGAGCCCTTTTCAATCACGGATGACGAGTTACTCTTCGTCGAAGCTACCGGCTGCGTTCAGCAGATCCGCCAGGTTCTGCTCCGCTTCATCAGCGGTCACCTGCGGGGTACCAACAGCACGAGCTGCGGCAGCACGCTGGTTGATCCGGCTGTGGTGGTAGGCAAAGCCGGTACCAGCCGGGATCAGACGACCCACGATGACGTTCTCTTTCAGACCACGCAGTTCATCACGCTTGCCACCTACGGCGGCTTCGGTCAGAACGCGAGTGGTTTCCTGGAAGGAAGCCGCGGAGATGAAGGACTCGGTGCTCAGAGATGCCTTGGTAATACCCATCAGTACATGACGGTAGGTCGCAGGGGTCTTGCCCTCGGCAACCAGCTTACGGTTGGCAATCTTCACACGAGCCACTTCAACCTGTTCGCCTTCGATCAGATCGGTATCGCCAGCGCTCAGGATCTCGCACTTGCGCAGCATCTGACGAACGATGACTTCGATGTGCTTGTCGTTGATCTTAACGCCTTGCAGACGGTAAACGTCCTGCACTTCGTTGGCGATGTAGTTGGCGACCGGGCTGATACCGCGCAGACGCAGGATGTCGTGAGCAGACTCAGGACCGTCCGCCAGCACTTCACCCTTCTCAACTTTTTCACCTTCGAACACGTTCAGGTTACGCCACTTCGGAATCATCTCTTCGTAGACGTTGCCACCATCGGTCGGGGTGATGACCAGACGGCGTTTGCCCTTGGTCTCTTTCCCGAAGGAGATGGTACCGGAGATCTCGGCCAGAATTGCCGGTTCCTTCGGTTGACGTGCTTCGAACAGATCCGCAACGCGCGGCAGACCACCGGTGATGTCCTTGGTACCGCCGGACTCTTGCGGGATACGCGCTACCGCGTCACCCACGCCCACGTTGGCACCATCTTCCAGGTTCACGATCGCCTTGCCCGGCAGGAAGTACTGGGCGGCTACATCGGTACCCGGGATCATCACGTCTTTGCCGTTCAGGTCGACCAGTTTAACGGTCGGACGCATCTCTTTACCGGCGCTCGGACGCTCGTTGACATCCAGTACGACGATAGAAGAGAGACCGGTCAGCTCGTCGGTCTGACGAGTGATGGTCACGCCATCGATCATGTGTTCGAACTGCAGGCGACCTGCCACTTCGGTGATGATCGGGTGGGTGTGTGGATCCCAGTTGGCAACGGTCTCACCAGCACTCACGGCCTGGCCGTCCTTCACTTCCAGCACGGAACCGTAAGGCAGCTTGTGGCTTTCCTTGGTACGGCCCATGTCGTCCATGATGGTCAGTTCGGTAGAACGTGAGGTGATAACCAGTTTGTCATCGCTGTTGTGAACAAACTTGGCGTTCTGCAGCTTGATGGTACCGGTGTTCTTGACCTGGATGCTGCTTTCAGCAGCGGCACGAGATGCAGCACCACCGATGTGGAAAGTACGCATCGTCAGCTGGGTACCCGGTTCACCGATGGACTGGGCGGCGATAACACCGACAGCCTCACCCTTGTTAACCAAGTGACCACGGGCCAGATCACGGCCGTAGCAGTGAGCACAGTTACCGAAGTCAGTTTCACAGGTGATGGCAGAACGTACCTTCACACGGTCAACGGAGTTACGCTCCAGCAGGTCACACAGCTGCTCGTCGAGCAGGGTGTTGCGAGCGACCAGGATCTCGTCCTCGGTACCCGGCTTGATGACATCTTCTGCCACCACACGACCCAGCACGCGCTCACGCAGCGGCTCGACCACGTCGCCACCCTCGATCAGCGGAGTCATCCACAGACCGTCGGTAGTGCCGCAATCGTCCTCGGTGATCACCATGTCCTGCGCCACGTCTACCAGACGACGAGTCAGGTAACCGGAGTTCGCAGTCTTCAGTGCGGTATCCGCCAGACCCTTACGAGCACCGTGGGTAGAGATAAAGTACTGCAGTACGTTCAGACCTTCGCGGAAGTTCGCGATGATCGGGGTCTCGATGATGGAGCCATCCGGCTTGGCCATCAGGCCACGCATACCGGCCAGCTGACGGATCTGGGCGGCGGAACCACGCGCACCAGAGTCGGCCATCATAAAGATGCTGTTGAACGAGGCCTGCTCTTCTTCTTCACCCAGCGAGTTGACGTTACGCTCTTTGGACAAGTTCTCCATCATGGCCTTGGAGACGCGCTCGTTGGCGCTGGCCCAGATATCGATAACCTTGTTGTAACGCTCGCCCGCAGTCACCAGACCTGACAGGAACTGGTCCTGGATCTCGGCAACTTCGGCTTCGGCTGCCGCGATGATGTCTTTCTTGGCATCCGGGATGACCATGTCATCAATACCAACGGAAGCACCGGACAAGGCCGCGTAGTGGAAACCGGTATACATCAGCTGGTCAGCGAAGATAACGGTGTCCTTCAGGCCCTGCTTGCGATAGCAGGTATTCAGCAGACGGGAGATGAGCTTTTTGCCCAGCGCCTTGTTGGATACGCACTTGATCCAGTTCTGCGGATTGGCATCCAGATCAGCCTGTTCTGCAGCAGTCAGCACCTTCGGCTCGTCGATCAGGGCGTATTCCATGCCTTTCGGCAGGATCAGGCTCAGGATCGCACGACCAACGGTGGTGTTCTTCATCTCGGTGTGTTCACGCAGAGAACCGTCTTCCTGACGCAGGTATTCGGTAATGCGTACTTTCACACGAGCATGCAGATCGGCCAGACCGGCGCGATATACTTTCTCGGCTTCTTTCGGGCCGGCCAGCACCATACCTTCGCCTTTGGCGTTGATACGGGCACGGGTCATGTAGTACAGACCCAAGACCACGTCCTGAGAAGGAACGATGATCGGCTCACCGGAGGCAGGCGACAGGATGTTGTTGGTAGACATCATCAGTGCACGCGCTTCCAGCTGGGCTTCCAGGGTCAGCGGTACGTGGACCGCCATCTGGTCACCATCGAAGTCCGCGTTATACGCAGCACAAACCAGCGGGTGCAGCTGGATTGCCTTGCCTTCGACCAGAGTCGGTTCGAATGCCTGGATACCCAGACGGTGCAGAGTCGGTGCACGGTTCAGCAGAACCGGGTGTTCGCGGATCACTTCGTCCAGGATATCCCAAACGACAGCTTCCTCGCGCTCCACCATCTTCTTGGCGGCCTTGATAGTGGTCGCCAGACCGCGGGTTTCCAGCTTGCCATAGATGAACGGCTTGAACAGTTCCAGCGCCATCTTCTTCGGCAGACCGCACTGATGCAGACGCAGAGTCGGGCCTACGGTGATAACGGAACGACCGGAGTAGTCGACACGCTTACCGAGCAGGTTCTGACGGAAACGACCCTGCTTACCCTTGATCATGTCGGCCAGGGATTTCAGCGGGCGCTTGTTGGAACCGGTGATGGCACGACCGCGACGGCCGTTATCCAGCAGCGCATCGACGGACTCTTGCAGCATACGCTTTTCGTTGCGCACGATGATGTCCGGAGCAGCCAGATCCAGCAGACGCTTCAAGCGGTTGTTACGGTTGATCACGCGACGGTACAGATCGTTCAGATCGGAAGTCGCGAAACGGCCGCCGTCCAGCGGTACCAGCGGACGCAGGTCCGGCGGCAGCACAGGCAGCACTGTCATGATCATCCACTCCGGCTTGTTGCCGGACTGCAGGAAAGCTTCCATCAGCTTCAGACGCTTGGTGGTCTTCTTGCGCTTGGTCTCGGAGTTGGTTTGATCCAGCTCCTCACGCATGGTTTTGACTTCACCTTCCAGATCGATAGCGCGCAGCAATGCCAGGATTGCTTCGGCACCCATCTTGGCGTCAAATTCGTCGCCCCACTCTTCCAGCGCATCCAGGTACTGCTCTTCAGAGAGCATCTGGCTGCGTTCGAGGTTGGTCATGCCCGGCTCGATTACGACGAAAGATTCGAAGTAGAGCACACGCTCGATGTCGCGCAGGGTCATGTCCAGCAGCAGACCGATACGGGACGGCAGGGACTTCAGGAACCAGATGTGGGCAGTCGGGCTGGCCAGCTCGATGTGGCCCATACGCTCACGACGGACCTTGGTCTGGGTCACTTCAACGCCGCACTTCTCACAGATCACACCACGGTGTTTCAGGCGCTTGTACTTGCCGCACAGACACTCGTAGTCCTTCACCGGTCCGAAGATACGGGCGCAGAACAGACCATCACGCTCCGGCTTGAAAGTCCGGTAGTTGATGGTCTCAGGCTTTTTGACCTCACCGAATGACCAGGAGCGGATCATGTCAGGAGAGGCCAGACCGATCTTGATACTGTCAAACTCTTCGGTCTTGGTCTGAGCCTTCAAAAACTTGAGTAAGTCTTTCACGTGTTTCCCCTGTCAGGAGTCTAACCTCGGCGCCCCGGCTGCCAAAACAGCGGGGCGCCCACGTCAATTCTCGAACAATAAGAGCGAGCTCTTACTCTTCGTCCAGCTCGATGTTGATACCCAGAGAGCGGATTTCCTTCAGCAATACGTTGAAGGATTCGGGCATGCCCGGCTCCATACGGTGGTCGCCATCCACGATGTTCTTATACATCTTGGTACGGCCATTCACATCGTCAGACTTGACGGTCAGCATTTCCTGCAGGGTATATGCCGCACCGTAAGCCTCCAGGGCCCACACTTCCATCTCACCGAAACGCTGACCACCGAACTGAGCCTTACCACCCAGCGGCTGCTGGGTAACCAGGCTGTAAGAACCGGTAGAACGCGCGTGCATCTTGTCGTCGACCAAGTGGTTCAGCTTGAGCATGTACATGTAACCAACGGTTACTTTACGCTCGAAGCGGTTACCGGTACGGCCATCGAACAGATCAATCTGACCGGATTCCGGCAGATCGGCCAGCTTCAGCAGGGCTTTGATTTCGCGCTCTTTGGCACCATCAAAGACCGGAGTAGCAACCGGCAGACCCTTACGCAGGTTACCCACCAGGGTACGTACGTCGTCATCAGACAGTTCGGCGATGTTCACTTGCTGGGTGTCCTTCTCGCCCAGGTCATAGACCTGTTGCAGGAAGTTGCGCATCTCGTGCAGCTCGCGCTGCTCTTTGACCATGCGATCGATCTTCTCGCCGATACCCTTGGCCGCAAGGCCCAGGTGCACTTCGAGGATCTGACCGATGTTCATACGGGATGGTACGCCCAACGGGTTCAGTACGATGTCGACCGGACGGCCGAACTCGTCATGAGGCATATCCTCGACCGGACAGATCTTGGAGATAACACCCTTGTTACCGTGACGGCCCGCCATCTTGTCACCCGGCTGGATGCGACGCTTGACTGCCAGATAAACCTTGACGATTTTCAGTACGCCCGGCGCCAGATCATCACCCTGGATAATCTTGCGACGCTTGTTCTCGAATTTCTTGTCGAACTCGGCTTTCAGCTCAACGTGCTGTTCAGCGATCTGTTCCAGTTCGGTCTGCTTGCCTTCGTCTTCGATGGCCAGTTCAAACCACTTGGAGCGATCGAGCTTGTTCAGACGATCTTCGCTGTAACCGGCGGCCAGCAGCAGGTTGCGGGAGCGGCCGAAAATGCCGTCTTCCAGGATCTTGAACTCTTCGGTCAAGTCCTTCTTCGCTTCCTTCAGCTGCATCTCTTCGATTTCTTTGGCGCGCTTGTCTTTTTCCACGCCATCGCGGGTAAAGACCTGCACGTCAACCACGGTACCGTACACACCGTTCGGTACACGCAGGGAGGAGTCCTTCACATCGGACGCCTTCTCACCGAAGATGGCGCGCAGCAGCTTCTCTTCCGGTGTCAGCTGGGTTTCACCTTTCGGGGTTACCTTACCGACCAGAATGTCGCCGCCCTTCACTTCGGCACCCACGTAGACGATACCGGACTCGTCCAGCTTGGACAGAGCGGCTTCACCCACGTTCGGGATGTCAGCAGTGATCTCTTCCGGACCCAGCTTGGTGTCACGGGAGATACAGGCCAGTTCCTGGATATGGATGGTGGTCAGGCGATCTTCCTGAACAACACGCTCGTTCACCAGGATCGAGTCTTCGAAGTTGTAACCGTTCCACGGCATGAACGCGACGCGCATGTTCTGACCCAGCGCCAGTTCACCCAGATCGGTGGACGGGCCGTCAGCCAGTACGTCGCCAGCCATCACCGGCTCACCCAACATCACACAAGGACGCTGGTTGATACAGGTGTTCTGGTTGGAACGGGTGTATTTGGTCAGGTTGTAGATGTCGATACCGGCTTCGCCTGGCATCAGCTCATCTTCATTGACCTTCAGGACGATACGGGAGGCATCGACATAGTCGATTACGCCGCCACGCTTGGCCACTACGGTTACACCGGAGTCAACGGCCACAGCGCGTTCCATACCGGTACCTACCAGCGGCTTGTCAGCACGCAGAGTCGGTACAGCCTGACGTTGCATGTTTGAACCCATCAATGCGCGGTTCGCGTCATCGTGTTCCAGGAACGGGATCAGAGCCGCTGCCACAGATACGATCTGCTGCGGGCTCACGTCCATATACTGGATCTGGTCGGCGTTCATAAAGGTGGATTCACCTTTGTGACGGCACGGGATCAATTCATCTTTCAGACGGCCATCTTCGGTGGTCGCGGCGTTAGCCTGTGCGATCACGTACTTGCCTTCTTCAATAGCAGACAGGTAGTCCACTTCGTCGGTGATCACACCGTCAATGACCTTACGGTACGGGGTCTCGAGGAAACCGTACTCGTTGGTACGAGAGTACACGGACAGAGAGTTGATCAGACCGATGTTCGGACCTTCAGGAGTCTCGATAGGGCACAGACGACCGTAGTGGGTCGGGTGTACGTCTCGGACTTCAAAGCCGGCACGCTCACGAGTCAAACCGCCCGGGCCCAGCGCGGAGATACGACGCTTGTGGGTCACTTCGGAGAGCGGGTTGTTCTGGTCCATAAACTGGGACAGCTGGCTGGAACCAAAGAACTCTTTGACTGCGGCGGAGATCGGCTTGGCATTGATCAGATCCTGCGGCATCAGGGTGTCCAGGTCGCCCAGGGAGAGACGCTCCTTGACCGCACGCTCGACACGCACCAGACCGACGCGGAACTGGTTTTCAGCCATTTCACCGACAGAACGAATACGACGGTTACCCAAGTGGTCGATATCATCCACTTCGTCGTTACCGTTACGGATGTCGATCAGGCGCTTCATCACATCGACGATGTCGTCTTTGGTCAGTACACCAGCGCCAGTCTCGTCTTCACGACCCAGACGGCGGTTGAACTTCATCCGACCTACGGTAGACAGGTCGTAACGCTCGGCGGAGAAGAACAGGTTTTCGAACAGCTGTTCTGCAGCTTCGCGAGTAGGCGGCTCGCCCGGACGCATCATGCGATAGATCTCGACCAGCGCTTCCAAACGGTTGGAGCTGGAGTCGACACGCAGGGTCTCGGACATGTAAGCACCGTGATCCAGTTCGTTGGTGAACAGAACCTCGAAATGCTTGAAGCCGGCTTGGGACAGGTTGGCGATCGCTTCCAGGCTCAGCGCCTGGTTGGCGGTCACGACCATCTCGCCAGTTTGCGGATGTGCGTAGTCCTTGGCAGCAACTTTGCCAACAACATACTCAACCGGTACCTCAATCTGGGTAACGGCATCTTTTTCCAACTGACGGATGTGACGCGCAGTCACACGACGACCGGTCTCAACCACCACGGCGCCATTGGCCACGATGTCAAAGGTCGCAGTTTCACCACGCAGACGCTCCGGCACCAGATCCATCATCAACTTGCCATCTTTTACTTCAAAACCGATGGTCTCGAAGAAGGTGGCCAGGATTTGTTCGGAAGTGAAGTCCAGGGCGCGCAGAATAATGGATGCTGGCAGTTTGCGACGACGGTCGATACGGACAAACAGGTTGTCTTTCGCATCAAACTCGAAGTCCAGCCAGGAGCCACGGTAGGGGATAACGCGAGCGTTATACAGTACCTTACCGGATGAATGAGTTTTGCCTTTATCGTGGTCGAAGAAGACGCCCGGGCTGCGGTGCAGCTGGGAGACGATAACCCGCTCGGTACCATTGATAACAAAGGTGCCGTTCTCGGTCATGAGCGGAATTTCGCCCATGTATACTTCTTGTTCCTTGATGTCTTTGACGGTGCCGGCAGCTGCTTCACGGTCGTACAGAACCATACGAAGCTTGACACGCAGCGGCGCGGAGTAGGTCACTCCACGGATCTGGCATTCTTTTACGTCAAATACCGGCTCACCCAGGCGATAGCTGACATACTGAAGCTCAGCACTACCGGAGTAACTGGTGATCGGGAAAACGCTACGGAAAGCGGCCTCTAGGCCATATTCACCTTCCGGGTCAGCCTCGATGAACTGCTTGAAGGAGTCCAGCTGAATGGACAACAGATAAGGCGTGTCCAGTACCTGGTCTCGCTTACCGAAGTCCTTACGAATGCGTTTTTTTTCGGTATAAGAGTAAACCATAGGGTTCCTCAGCTCGCTGATAAGTGACCCACTCTGTCCCGCGGGACAGCTCTGTCTCAACACCGTTTTGTGTTGGCCCGGACGAAAGAAGACAGTCCGGATTGCTGGTGCACCGAGAGTCGTAAACGGTGTGAAATGCTCTCAGTCTACAGCGCAAAAAGGCTGGTGAACAAAAATTCACCAGCCCTAGCCTGTTTTATCAGGCTAATCTACATAAATGCAGATTATTTGATCTCAACAGAAGCACCGGCAGCTTCCAGCTCTTTCTTCAGAGCTTCAGCTTCGTCCTTGGACACGCCTTCCTTCAGGTTAGCCGGAGCAGCTTCTACCAGGTCTTTGGCTTCTTTCAGGCCCAGACCGGTAGCGCCACGAACGGCTTTGATAACGGCAACTTTGTTGGCGCCAGCAGCAGTCAGAACTACGTCGAACTCGGTCTTCTCTTCTACTGCTTCAGCAGCAGCCGGGCCAGCCATTACGGCAGCAGCGGCAGAAACACCGAACTTCTCTTCCATAGCTTCGATCAGCTCAACAACTTCCATTACGGACATGGAAGCAACGGCTTCGATGATTTGGTCTTTAGTGATAGACATGACAAAAATTCCTGATGTTGAATAAACTCAAACAGCCTAAATAGGCGAGAATCAAGCAGCAGCTTGTTTCTGGTCGCGAACAGCAGCGATAGTACGAACCAGCTTGCCAGCAGAGGCTTCTTTCATAGTCGCCATCAACTTCGCAATTGCTTCTTCGTAAGTCGGCAGCGTGGCCAGACGATCAATTTGTGCTGCGGCGATAAACTCACCGTTAAAAGCGCCAGCCTTGATTTCGAACTTTTGGTTCGCTTTGGCAAACTCTTTGAACAGACGAGCAGCAGCGCCCGGGTGTTCGTTAGAGAAAGCAATCAAGGTAGGACCGGTAAATGCGTCGTTCAGGCACTCGTATTCGGTACCTTCTACCGCGCGACGCAGCAGGGTGTTACGCACAACGCGCATGTACACACCGGCTTCACGAGCGGTTTTACGCAGGACGGTCATCTTGTCTACAGTTACACCGCGAGAATCGGCAACAACTGCAGAAAGAGCGCCTTTGGCAGCTTCGTTGACTTCAGCAACAATTGCCTTTTTGTCTTCGAGTCCCAATGCCATTGGCTTAACTCCTGGATTGAATCCGGGTCTATTGACCCAGTACTGACACATCCCCCCTACCTTTACAACAGAGGGGAACGATGCGGTAGCAGGATTCCAGAAGAGAAAGAATCTTTCTCGCTGGGTTTCCGGCACCGTCTACGCAGGAAACATTAAGGCTTTGCAGCCTCCTGCGGTCTTGGACGGAGGTCGAAACCCCCAACCAATCAAGGCGCAAAATTATAGATTAAATTTTGCGCCTTGTAAAACCCATCAATTAGGCCTGAGCTTCCAGAGAAGCTTGGTCTACGGCAACACCGGCACCCATGGTGGTGGAGATGCTGACTTTCTTGATGAATTGACCTTTGGCGGAAGAGGGCTTGCCTTTTTTCAGGGCAACCAGCAGAGCTTCCAAGTTTTCTTTCAGCTGAACTTCGTTGAAAGAAACCTTACCCAGAGTGGTATGGATGATACCATTCTTGTCGTTACGGTAACGAACCTGACCAGCCTTGGCGTTCTTGACAGCTTCGGCAACGTTAGGAGTTACAGTACCAACTTTCGGGTTCGGCATCAGGCCGCGCGGGCCCAGGATTTGACCCAGTTGACCAACAACGCGCATGGCATCCGGGGATGCGATAACTACGTCGAAGTTCATCTCGCCTTTCTTAACCAGATCGGCCAGGTCATCCATACCTACCAGGTCAGCACCGGCAGCTTTAGCTGCTTCGGCGTTGGCACCTTGGGTAAATACGGCAACGCGTACATCACGACCGGTACCGTGCGGCAGTACAGTAGCACCACGTACGTTCTGGTCAGATTTACGAGCGTCGATACCCAGGTTGACAGCAACGTCAACGCTTTCAACGAACTTGGCGGTAGCCAGTTCTTTCAGCAGGGCAATGGCTTCGTTGATGGAGTACTCTTTGGTACCGTCAACTTTTTCGCGAATAACGCGCATACGCTTGGAAAGTTTAGCCATTGTCTTAATCCTCCACTACCAGACCCATGGAACGAGCGGAGCCTGCGATGCAACGTACTTTTGCATCCAGATCGGCACCAGTCATATCCGGCTCTTTGGTCTTGGCGATTTCTTGCAGCTGGGCAACGGTCACCTTACCAACCTTGTCTTTGTTCGGCTTGGCAGAACCAGACTTGATGCCAGCAGCTTTCTTCAGCAGGAAGGAAGCAGGCGGAGTCTTGGTTTCGAAGGTGAAGGAACGGTCGCTGTAAACGGTGATCACGACCGGAGTCGGTGAACCTTTTTCCAGCTTCTCTGTACGAGCGTTGAACGCCTTACAGAATTCCATGATGTTAACACCGTGTTGACCCAGTGCAGGACCAACGGGAGGAGACGGGTTGGCTGCACCAGCAGCAACCTGCAGCTTGATATAAGCTGTGACTTTCTTAGCCATTAGGAAAATACCTCAAAAATGGGTTCTAGCGCCTCGGAGACTTGCTCCTGCAAACGGCTCCCCAACTAATAAAGGGGCAGCGAATTATAGAGATATTCGCTGCCCCTGACAACCGTTAAACGTACAGAATTCAATCAGCCCTTTTCGACCTGACCAAAATCCAGTTCAACAGGAGTAGAACGACCGAAGATCAGTACAGAGACCTTCACGCGACTCTTCTCATAATCGACCTCTTCAACGGTACCGTTGAAGTCGGCAAACGGACCATCAGCAACCCGCACCATTTCACCCGGTTCAAACAGGGTTTTCGGACGCGGCTTGTCGTGGGCATCCTGCAGACGGTTCAGGATGGCATCGGCCTCTTTGTCGGAGATCGGTGCCGGACGGTCGGAGGTACCGCCGATGAAGCCCATGACACGCGGTACGTTACGCACCAGGTGCCATGTGGTTTCATCCATGATCATCTGGACCAGGACATAACCCGGGAAAAACTTGCGCTCACTCTTGCGCTTCTGGCCAGCACGCATCTCGACCACTTCTTCGGTCGGGACCAGTACTTCACCGAACATGTCTTCCATGCCATGCATCTTGATATGTTCACGCAGGGACTTGGCTACACGGCCTTCATAGCCGGAAAAAGCCTGCACGACATACCATCTCATACGTTGTTCACGTTGTTCAGTCATGGCTTATCCTTACACACCGGTAATCAGGTTGACCAACCAGACCAAGGCACCGTCCAGAACGAACAGCAGCAGCCCCATCACGGCGGTCACCGCCAGCACAATCAGGGTTGTCTGAATGGCTTCCTGACGGGTCGGCCATACGACCTTGCGGACTTCCAGGCGAGACTCACGGGCGAATGCCAGTGTTGCCTTTCCCTTGGTGGTTTGCAGGGCCACTGCACCAGCAGCAGCAATGACAACGACCACACCCAAGGCGCGGACGGCAGCGACAACATCGTTGAGCAGGTAATTACCCACTACAGCGGCCGCCAGGATAATGAAAACCAGGCCCCAAAGCAGGGTATCCTTGCTTCCGCCCTGGCTCTCAGAACTAACACTCATACAACCCACCTGTATCTGACGTAACCAAAGACACAAAAGCCCCGTACGAGACGAGGTATATGGCAGGGGCGGCAGGACTCGAACCCGCAACCATCGGTTTTGGAGACCGCTGTTCTACCAATTCGAACTACGCCCCTACACAAGAAAGCCCCTATTATAGGGGCTTTGCTTTATTTATGTAAGCCAAAGATTAAGCGATTACGCTGGCTACAACACCAGCACCTACGGTACGGCCACCTTCACGGATAGC
>NZ_JRJY01000122.1:0-8338 GCF_000801015.1 Aeromonas sp. ZOR0001
GATTAGCCTTTCAACACGTAATTGGGACAGAGCCTATTTTTACGCCCGCAGGGCCCGCATCAGCTGGGCAACCACGTCGTCGAGCAGGGGGCGATCGGGGCGGCACTGGGCAAAGGTGACCAGCCCTTGCAAGTTGATCAGCAGCAGGGCGGTGAGGGTGTGGATATTGCTATCCGGGGCCAGTTCACCCTTGGCCTGCGCCTGCGTCAGCAACTCGGCCAGATCCTGCTCCAGCTCGCCATAGATCCCCTTGACCCGCTGGGTCAGCTCCTCATCCTGCTCGCTCAGCTCCATCATGGTGCGAGTCACCAGACAGGAGCCGCAGAGCGCCTCCCCCACGATCCGGTCGAGATAGGCCGCAAGGCCCGCCAGCGGGCTCGGGTTGTCGAGCAGGAAGCGGCGCAGGGTGCGTTTACCCTCGACATAGTGATCCACCGCGGCCAGCAGCAGGCCGCGCTTGTTGCCAAAGGCGCCGTAGATGCTGCCCGGATGGAGGCCGGTGGCAGCCACCAGCTCCTGCATGGTGGTCTTGGCATATCCCTTGGCGCGAAACGCTTCCATGGCATTTCGCAGTACCTCGTCCCGATCAAACTCGGCTATGCGCATGGTTCCTCCCGTGGGAAATGGTTCACCGGCAAGGGGCAACAGGGCCCGCCGATAAAGAGTGGCTGGAAAGGGCGGCAAGTTTACCCCAGCCGCCCGCTCGGGCCAACCTTCTTGAACGCGCATTCAAAAAAAGCTTGCGCCCGACGCAAAAAACGTCTTGAATGCACGTTCAAGAATAACCCGTTCAGGACAACCTATCATGAATACCCTGTTTCAGCCGTATCGACTCAATGACACTCTGACCCTGGCCAACCGTTTCATGATGGCCCCGCTCACCCGCTGCATGGCAGGCCCCGGTCTGGTGCCGACCGAGCAGATGGCTGCCTATTACGGCCGCCGCGCCGACATCGGCCTGATTGTTTCCGAAGCCGTCATCATCCGCCCCGACGCGCAGGGCTACCCCAATACCCCGGGCCTCTTCACCCAGGCGCAGATCGATGGCTGGAAGAAAGTCACCAACGCCGTACACGCCAAGGGCGGCAAGATCTTCGCCCAACTGTGGCACGTCGGCCGCCTCTCCCACCCCTTCTTCCATCAGGCTGAAGTGTTGGCCCCCTCTGCCGTGGCGCACGAGGGCACTGTGCCCCGCATGCGCGAGCTGACCTATCAGGTGCCGCGCGCCCTGACCGAGGCCGAAATCGCCCAGCTGGTGCTGGATTACGCCCAAGCCGCAGCCAACGCCATCGAGGCGGGCTTTGACGGGGTGGAGATCCACGGTGCCAACGGCTACCTGATCGACCAGTTCCTGCACCACTCCACCAACCTGCGCAGCGACAACTACGGTGGCAGCCCGGAAAAGATGAGCCGCTTCGCGCTGGAAGTGGTCGATGCCATCAGCGCCCGCATCGGCGGTGACCGGGTTGGTATTCGTCTCTCCCCGGGAGCCTATGTCCATCTGGCGGGCAGCCCGGAAGATCGCGCCGTGTTCGACTATCTGCTGGGCAAGCTCAACGATCGCCCGCTGGCCTATATCCACCTCGGCATCTTCGATGACAACCTCACCTTCGATTATCTGGGTGGCCGCGCCTCCGACTATCTGCGCGCCCACTACAAGGGCAATCTGGTCGGCGTGGGCAACTACGACGCCGAGCGCGCCGCAGCAGCCATCGAGGCCAACCGCTTCGATCTGGTGGCCATCGGCCGTCCGCTTATCGCCAACCCGGACTACCTCACCAAGGTGAAGAAGGGCGAAGCGCTGGTGCCCTACGCCGACACCATGCTGGCCGAGCTGGTCTAACCGCATCGGTATCGCCAGACGACAGGCAATAAAAACGAGGGGAGCTGTTGCTCCCCTCGTGTTATCTGGCTGATGCGCTGATCAGCTGGTGCAGACTTAATTGGTGCGGATGCTTAATTGGTACGAAATAGCGCCTCGATGGAGAGCCCCTGGCTCAGCAGGATCTCCCGCAGACGGCGCAGCCCCTCGACCTGGATCTGGCGTACCCGCTCGCGGGTCAGGCCAATCTCGGCCCCCACATCCTCAAGGGTGGCAGGCTCGTACCCCAGCAGACCGAACCGGCGAGCCAGCACCTCCCGCTGTTTGGGGTTGAGCTCCTCCAGCCAGTGGACAATGCTGCTGCGCATATCATCTTCCTGAGACTCCAGCTCAGGCCCCATGCCGCGTTCATCTGAAAGCACATCCAGCAATGCCTTGTCGCGATCGCCACCGATGGGGGTGTCCACCGAGGTGATCTTCTCGTTGAGCTTGAGCATGCGATTCACATCGTCCACCGAACGATCCAGCGCGAAGGCGATATCCTCGGCGGTCGGTTCATGATCGAGACGGTGAGAGAGTTCGCGAGCGGTGCGCAGGTAAACGTTTAACTCTTTGACCACATGAATGGGCAGACGGATGGTGCGGGTCTGGTTCATGATGGCCCGCTCGATGGTCTGGCGGATCCACCAGGTGGCATAGGTAGAGAAACGGAAGCCGCGCTCGGGGTCGAACTTCTCGACCGCACGGATAAGGCCGAGGTTGCCCTCTTCGATAAGATCCAGCAGCACCAAGCCGCGGTTGTTGTAACGACGGGCGATTTTCACCACCAGTCGCAGGTTGGACTCGATCATGCGCTTGCGGGCGGCTTTGTCACCTCGCAAGGCACGACGGGCGTAGTAGACTTCCTCTTCGGCAGTGAGCAGCGGGGAGAAACCTATCTCCCCCAGATAGAGTTGCGTGGCATCCATCACCTTGTTCAGCTCAGGTGCCAGCAACTCATCGGAGATAGTCTCGTCCGCCTCGGCGGCTACCTCCTGCAACTCTTCTACCTCGTGAGATTCGGGTTCAGCGTCAAACTCTAACTCTGCATCCTGCATTACCAGTTGTTCTTGGCTCATGGTGTGTCTCCCTGACGTTACCAGAGTAAGACGGTCTCTCTGGGGTTAACGCTTTGGCAAATAGCTCATCGGATTGATCGACTTGCCTCTGTACCGGATCTCGAAATGCAATCGCACATCCGGCGCGTCCGTGCTACCCATGTTGGCAATGACCGAGCCCCCCTTGACGCTGTCCCCTTCCTTCACCCGCAACTCGTCGTTGTGTGCGTAAGCGGAGAGATAGTCATCATCATGCTTGAGGATAATCAGCTTGCCGTACCCCCTTAAAGCACTGCCAGCGTATACCACTTTACCGCTGCTGGCGGCGTAGACGGGTTGCCCCTTCTGGCCGGCTATGTCGATCCCCTTGTTACCCTGTTCTGCAACAGAGAACCCCTCGACAATCCGGCCTTTTGCGGGCCAGTGCCAAGCAAGTCTCGACTGGGAGCTGTTTGTTTTTTGTTCTTTGACCTGAGCGTATTCCTTCGGTGCTGCCGGAGCAACGGATTTCTGAGAGATGAACGGCGTGGTCTGACCAGATCCACTCGGCTCGGCCAACGGACGTGGACCGCTGCTCGGACGGCTCACGGCCACCGGCGTCACGGTTGCCGGACGAGTCGCAGCCACCATCTGGGTCGAACCGCCGCCTGCGGTCTGGACATTGAGCACCTGACCGGGTTGCAGCGCATAGGGGGCGCTCAGGTTGTTGCTCTGGGCCAGCGCCTGCGGTGTCATGCCGAACTGGCGGCCGATGCTGCTCAGGGTATCGCCGCGGCGCACCTCATAGGTACCGGCACTGCGGCTGCTGCCAACACTGGCGCTGGAACCATCGAGCCGCAGTCGCTGCCCCGGATAGATGTTGTAGGGCGGGCTGATGTTGTTGAGGCTGGCCAGCGACGGCACATCGTTGCCGGAGTTGAAGGCGATGGAGTAAAGGGTATCGCCCCGCTTCACCACATAGCTGCCGCCCTGAATGGGGGCGCTGACCTGGGCACCGCTTTGGCGAGCCGGAATGGTCGAGACAAACTGCCCCTCATCAACACCATCTACCGGAGCTGCATTTTTACTGGAGGAGCAGGCAAGCAGCAGCCATGACAACACCACGACACTGCTTCCTTGCCAAATACGCGAACGCATAATGGATCCTTAACGACTAAACCAGAAATAGGCCACCACGGCCAGACCAATACAGAGCCAACCGAGCACATCTACGTAGTGCATCAGTTTGCGTTCCATCTTCTCGCCACCCCAGCGCATCAGGCCCGCAACCAGGAAAAAGCGCATGCCACGACCGATGAGGGAGGTGATGATGAAGGGCAGCAGAGCCATTTGCAACAACCCTGCCGTCACGGTAAACACCTTGTAGGGGATAGGGGTGAAGCTGGCAATGAAAATGACCCAGATCCCCCACTGCTCAAACCAGTTGCGAGCAATCTCGATCTTGTCCTGATAGCCCACAGACTCCACCAGTGGCAGCACGACCGGATCCCACAGCGCATAGCCAAGGGCATAGCCAAACAGGGCGCCCAGCACAGAGAAGAGGGTGGCCAGCGTGGCGTAGTGCCACGCCTTGTTTGGCTTAGCGAGCGCCATCGGTGCCAGCATCACGTCCACCGGGATCGGCCAGAACACCGACTCGATGAAAGCGGTGATGGAGAGATACCAGGGGGCATGCTTGTGGCGGGCCCACTGCATCACCAGTACGTACAAACGGGAAAACAACTTCACTCAACATCTCCGTCAATCAGGGGAACAAAACGTACCGGCTCCAGAATACGGCTGGTCAGCTGGGATCCGGATCGTTCGATCAGTTGCAGGGTCTGCTGGCTGTCACCCACGGGCAACACCAGTCGGCCCCCTTCGGCCAGCTGATCGGTGAGCGCCGTCGGGATCTCGCTCGCCGCGGCCGTCACCAGAATGGCGTCATAAGGCCCCTTGTTGGGCCACCCCAGCCAGCCGTTGCCGTGCTTGGCCGAGACATTGTGCAGATCGAGCTGGCGCAGTCGGCGCCGGGCCTGGAACTGCAGCGACTTGATCCGCTCCACGGTATAAACATGCTCCACCAGATGGGCGAGGATCGCCGTCTGATAGCCCGAGCCAGTGCCAATCTCCAGCACATGGGCCGGATTGTTTTGCATCAGCAACTCGGTCATTCGCGCCACCATATAGGGCTGCGAAATGGTCTGGCCGTGGCCAATGGGCAGGGCTGTGTTGTCCCACGCCTTGTGCGCCATGGCCTCGTCCACGAACAGCTGGCGCGGCACTTTCGCGATGGTCGCCAGCACGCGAAAATCGCGAATATCCTGCGCAATGAGCTGATTTAACAGGCGCTGTACTATCACACCACCCTCATCCCTGCAGATCTAACCAGGCCCCCAGACCGGCGAGACTGTCATAGGCAGTCATATCGATGGTCAGGGGGGTAATCGAGACATAGCCCTGCTCGATGGCGGCAAAATCGGTGCCTTCACCGGCATCCTGCTGGCTACCGGGGGGGCCGATCCAGTAGATGGGCTGACCACGGGGATCCTCGGTGCAGATCACCGACTCCGCCCGGTGGCGGTTGCCAAGGCGGGTGGTCTTGATCCCCTTGATCTGCTCGAGAGGCAAGTCCGGCACGTTGACGTTGAGGATCTGATCGGCAGGCAGGGGGTGTTTCATCAACCCCTTCACCAGCAGGGCCGCATAGTGGGCCGCCGTGGCGAAGTGGGTCTTGCCCACCAGCGAGATGGCGATGGAGGGGTAGCCAAGATGGCGCCCCTCGGTGGCCGCGGCGACCGTGCCCGAGTAGATGACATCATCCCCCAGGTTGGCGCCGTGGTTGATGCCGGCCACCACCATGTCGGGTTCAGGGCGCACCAGCTCGTTGACCGCCAGATGCACGCAGTCGGTCGGCGTCCCCTTCACCGCATAGCTCTCGCACCCATTAAAGCCGTTTTCTGCAATGCGGGTAACCCGCAGCGGTACTTCCAGCGTCAGGGAGTGACTCGCGCCGCTGCGGTTGCGATCCGGTGCCACCACAATGACCTCGCCGCAGGCACGCAGCGCCTCGCTGAGGGCTCGAATGCCCTCGGCATACACACCATCATCATTACTGACCAGAATTCGCATCGGTCTGATTCCTGAAACCGTGATCGGCCTCTTCGGCCTGCATTAACTCGCGCACCACGCTGGTGGCAAACGCGCCCGCCGGCAGGAAGAAGGAGAGGGTCAGCGCCTCGCCGTCCAGCTGCCAGCTCATCTGCTCCGGCTTGAGCAGCAGGGGGCGGCGATCCTGATCCAGCCCGGCTTTCTCCAGCCCGTCACACCAATCGCTGTAAGGAGCCAGCACGCCCTGTTCGAACTCGGCAGCGGCGCCCTGACTGGCCAGGCGGCCACGGCCCCACTGGGGGGCGGTAAGTTGCACGTCGCCGGAGGCAAGACGCGCTTCCAGCTCGGGGGTCACGCTCTCTTCGCTGAAGATGGAGTGGCTGCCCTTGAGCATCACGCAATCACCGGCCAGCAGCTGATGAGCCAGCCCCTGTTCGATACGGGCGCTGACAATGGCGTTGAACAGCATGCTGCGGGCGGCAGAGAGGTAGAGGGAACGCTTGTTGCGATCCTTGATCCGCTTGCCGGCAAACATCGCCTTGGCCGCTTCCAGGTTGTTGCCATCGCGGCCAAAACGCTGCTCACCATAGTAATTGGGCACGCCCTGAGTGGCGATGGCCTGCAGGCGCGCTTCCAGCCCGTCGGCCTGTTCCAGACCGGTGAGACGCAGGGTGAAGTGGTTGCCCTTGAGGTAGCCAACCCGCAATTTGCGGTTGTGACGCCTGGCTTGCAGGATCTGGATGCTGTCGCTCTCGATAACCGACAAGTCCGGTTCGGCCTTGCCCGGCAGGTGAATGCCGAACCACTGCTCGGTCACCGCGTGGCGATCTTTCAGGCCCGCCCAGGTCACCGCATTGCGGTTGACCCCGGCCGCATCGGCCAGCAGACCCGCCACCCAGGCGGTGTTCTCGCCGGTTTTGCGCACACGGACGAAGATGTGCTCCCCTTCACCGCAAGGCTCAAACCCGAGATCTTCATTGACCACGAAGTCGGCGGCCTCGGCCTTGAGGATACCGCGGGCAGTGGGCGCCCCGTGCAGATAGGCAAGTTGTTCCAGCATTATTGTTTCACCAGTAGGACGACGGCTTCGGTGGCGATCCCTTCCTTGCGCCCCGTAAACCCAAGCTGTTCGGTGGTGGTCGCCTTGACGTTCACCCGGTTCAAATCACATTGCAGATCGGCGGCCAGCACGGCGCACATGGCGTCGATATGGGGTGCCATTTTGGGGGCCTGGGCGATGATGGTCACATCCAGATTGCCGATGGCATACCCCGCCTTCTGTACCCGGGCAAAGACATCACGCAGCAGAATGCGACTGTCGATCCCCTTGAACTCGGCAGCGGTATCGGGGAAGTGGCGACCGATGTCACCGGCGCCGATGGCCCCCAGCAGGGCATCGCTCACCGCGTGCAGCACCACATCGCCGTCAGAGTGGGCAACCAGCCCCTGCTCGTAGGGAACCGGCACGCCACCCAGCATGCAGGGGCCAACACCACCAAATTTATGGACATCAAAACCATGACCAATGCGCATCATCAGCGGCAACCTCCCAACATGCTGAAACCAACCCCATCAATTTTGTGTACGTCCACACCATGTCCAATCCGGCTCATGCTAACTCCTTGTTCGGGCCTGTTTGTTCGAGACGCTCTGCTCTGAGCTGTCTGTTCTGACTGAGGGGCTTATGCCTGCTGGCTTAAAAACAGCCCCGCCAGCGACAAGTCTTCCGGCCGGGTCACTTTGATATTGTCGGCGCGCCCCTCCACCATGCGCACCGTGAATCCGGCCCGCTCCATGGCGGAGGCCTCGTCGGTGATGGTGGCGCCCAGCATCAGTCCCTCTTCCAACGCCCGTTTCAGGGTACGGGTCGGGAACATCTGCGGCGTCAGGGCATGCCAGAGCTGCTCGCGCTCGACGGTAGCGATGATATTGCCCTCCCCATCGGAGCGTTTCATGGTATCGCGCACCCGACTGCCGAGAATGGCACCGCCGCAGTTCATGGCCGCGGCAATCAGCGCATCGAGATCGCCGTGAGTCAGGCAGGGGCGGGCCGCATCGTGCACCAGCACCCACTCCCCTTGCGCCACATGGAGACCATTGAGGACGGAAAAGGCGCGCTCGGCGCCTCCCTCGACCCGCACAATCCGCGGGTCGGCCGCCACGGGCAGGGCCTGGAACCAGCGGTCATGAGGCGCCAGCGCCACGATCACCTGGGCGATGGCTGGGTGGGAGAGCAGCCGCTCCAGGGTATGTTCGAGAATGGTTTTACCCGCCAGTTGCAGGTACTGCTTGGGGCAATCGGCCCCCATTCGGCTGCCGATACCGGCGG
>NZ_JRJY01000122.1:8454-32892 GCF_000801015.1 Aeromonas sp. ZOR0001
ACCCGGCTGGCATCAGTCATCGTAGGGCTCATCGTCCGGCGCTGTCTCTTTGTCTTTCTCTTTGGGGATGATCCGGTAGAAGGTCTCCCCCTGCTTGATGTAACCCAGATCGTTGCGCGATAACTCCTCGATGGCCTCGAGGCCAGAGGTGAGATCATCTATCTCGCGGTAAATGAGGTCGTTACGATCCTTGAGAGTCTGGTTGTCCCGCTGTTGCTGCGAGATGGCCTCCGACAGGTTCTGATAATCGGATAGCCCGTTCTTCCCCAGCCAGAGGTCATATTGCAGTCCCCCCAGCAGGAGGATCAGGATCAGGGTGAATAGCCGCATGCACTAGGTCTCCTTCAGGCGGCCTAGTGTCCCATATTCGGTGCCAAGACAAAAGAAAGCGAGCACCCGGGAGCCACCGGCCGAACATAAAAAAGTGCCCAAGAGTGAATCAGATAGCACAAAGCCCCGCCAAACCGGTGCAAGGATGGCCAACCAGGGCGCTCCTTGTCCGGGGGCGGGGCTCTCAATCAGAAAGCGGTAAGGGGGATCAGTTCACCGCGACCGGCTCTCCCGCGCTCTCGGCCGGAGTGTTGTACTCCTCCTCGGCATCGCGGAAACGCTCCAGCATCGCTTTTGAGGGTGCTTCGCCCATCAGGCTGCCCACCACGATGGCCAGCAGTGCGAACAGGAAGCCCGGAATGATCTCATACAGCCCCAGCCAGCCGAACTGCTTCCAGACGATGACGGTGATGGCACCGACCAGCATGCCCGCCAGCGCGCCGTTGCGGGTCATTCGCGGCCACAGAACCGAGAGCAGCACAACGGGGCCGAAGGCGGCACCGAAACCGGCCCAGGCGTAGCTCACCAGCCCCAGCACCCGGTTTTCCGGATTCATGGCGACGGCGATGGCAATCACGGCGATCAGCAGCACCATCAGGCGACCCACCCACACCAGCTCACGCTGGGAGGCGTTCTTGCGCAGGAACGGCTTGTAAAGATCCTCGGTGATGGCGCTGGAGCAGACCAGTAATTGACAACTTAGAGTGCTCATCACCGCCGCCAGAATGGCGGAGAGCAGCACACCGGCGATCCAGGGGTTGAACAGGATTTTGGAGAGCTCGATAAAGACCCGCTCCGGGTTGCTGGTCACTCCAGCCGCCACTTCCGGAAAGCGGGCAAAATAGGCCAGCCCGAAGAAGCCGATGGCCACCGCGCCTGCGAGGCAGAACACCATCCAGGTCATGCTGATGCGACGGGCATTGGCCATGGAGTGGTGGGAATCCGCCGCCATGAAGCGGGCCAGAATGTGGGGCTGACCAAAGTAACCAAGGCCCCAGGCCATCAGCGAGACAATGGCGATCACATCCAGATTCTTGAACATGTCGAGGTTGGTGGCGCTCTTGGCGGCCACCTCGATCATGGCGCTGTCCACCCCGCCCACGGCGATGATGACGAAGACCGGGGTCAGGATCAGGGCGAAGATCATCAGGGTCGCCTGCACCGTATCGGTCCAGCTTACCGCGAGGAAGCCGCCGAAGAAGGTGTAGGTGATGGTGGCGGCGGCACCGACCCAGAGGGCGGTGTTGTAATCCATGCCGAAGGTGCTCTCGAACAGACGGGCACCGGCCACCACGCCGGAGGCGCAATAGATGGTGAAGAACAGCAGGATCACCAGCGCCGAGAGAATGCGCAGCACCTTGCTGTGATCTTCAAAGCGATAGGTGAAGTAGTCCGGCAGGGTCAGGGCATTGCGGTTCTTCTCGGTATGTACCCGCAGGCGACCCGCTACCCAGCGCCAGTTGAGGTAGGCGCCGATCACCAGACCGATGGCGATCCAGCTCTCGGAGATGCCGCTGACGAAGACGGCGCCGGGCAGCCCCATCAGCAACCAGCCGCTCATGTCGGAGGCGCCGGCAGAGAGAGCGGTCACCCAGCTCCCCATCCGGCGGCCGCCCAGAATGTAGTCATCAAAGTTGCGGGTGGCACGATAGGCGACAAAGCCGATCAACACCATTCCGAGGATATACACCAGGAAGGTGATTAACATGGGTGTGCTAGCTGTCATGCAAAACTCCGTTTTGTGTCATTTTCTGCCCGCTCTGGTGACGGGCTCATCCCTAAAAAACCGGCCTAGCTTAATCAGCCGTTCGCGCCAGCTCAACCACTTTTAACAAACACAAAACACAATAAAAACCTTTGCGCATCAAATCATCTGCCGCATCAAGAGGATGGCGCCAGATTTCCTGCCGTGGCCGTGACGGTCATCTCGCAGCGCCAGCCGCTACTGAGCGTTATGTTTTCACATTTTGTTACTATCCATTTTTTTACAAGCCAGCGCCCCGCTCCTACACTCCCCGCCCTGTCTCATCACACCAGTCAGAGGTCGGCACCATGTCATCTCATCTGTCACACCTGCGAACCCTCGCCCGCCGCCTTCACCCGGTGGAGGAGTCGGGTCATCTCATCCGACGGGCCAAGTATGTGGGGCGTCTCTGGCTCAATCCCGGCGCCCGCGCCCTCTATCGCCAGCAGCAGGAGCAACCGCTGCTGGCGCAGGCGATCAGCCGCTTCCCCGATATTCTGGAAAAGCCGATTCACCCCTATCGCCACAAGGGGCTCCGCAAGCGCCTGCGAGCCGGGCTTATCAGCGGCCACTACCAGCAGCTGGCACGTCAGCTGCCCAAGGCGCAACAGCTGGCAATCTACAGCGGGCGCGGCCTGCTGCTGACCCAGTGGCAGAGCGACAAGCTGACGGCACCGCTGACCCTGCAACTGGATTACCAAACCCACATGGGCAAAGAGGGGGAGATGAGCCTGACCCTCAAGCTGGGTGACGCGGCCCTCTATTACATGGCCCTCAATCTGCGCCCCGCACCGAACCCGACCCTCGAAATCTGCTCGCTGCAGGGCGGCAAGGGGCAGAGCGAGGAGATCAAGCAGGTCACCAAGGCGTGCGGCGGACTGCGCCCCATGTCCCTGCTGGTCTATATGGCCGCCGAGCTGGCTCGGGGGCTGGCGTGCAAGAGCCTGCTCGGGCTCCGCACCCAAAGCCACGTCTATCAGAGCAGCAAACGCACCGCCGATCGGGTCAAGTTCGACCTCGACGGCTTGTGGCAGGAGCATCAGGGCAGCGTGCAGGATGAACTCTGGATGAGCCTGCCGCTGGAGGTGCCCCGCAAGACACTGGAGGAGATCCCCTCCCGCAAGCGGGCCAGCTACAAGGCGCGCTACCAGCTGCTCGATCAGCTCGGCAGCGAGCTGCAGGCAAATCTGCTGCGAAGCTGAGTCAACCTAGCAGAAACAAAAAGGGCGAACAGCATGCTGTTCGCCCTTTGTCATGACGGGGATTTACCGTTAGCGGTTGATCGCCATCGGCATGCCGTTGCGCTGCTCCAGCGCCTGCTTCACCAGTTGGGAGTCGCTGTCGGCGTGGGCAATGAAGCGGGTCACCGCCGGAGTCATCGGCAGCGGTGCCGGCAGCTTGGAGTTGAACTCCTCTTCGCTACGCGACAGCGGCTGATGCACTTCCAGATAGCGGACACCGTTGGGCTCGAGAGAGGCCTTGATCGGCTGGTTGACGAACTGGACGCGGGTACCGACCGGTACCTGCTTGAACAGGTAGGCGATGTCGTCGTTGCGCAGACGCACGCAACCGTGGCTCACCCGCAGGCCGATGCCGAAGTTGGCGTTGGTTCCGTGGATGGCGTACATCTTGCCGATGTAGAGGGCAAACAGACCCATGGGGTTGTCCGGACCGGCCGGCCATACCGCAGGCAGGCTCTCGCCACGGGCGGCATATTCGGCATGCATCTTGGCGGTCGGGGTCCAGGTCGGGCCCGCTTTCTTGCGCTGCACGCTGGTCACCCAGTTTTCCGGAGTATCGGTACCGAGCTGGCCGATACCGATGGGCAGCACTTCCACCACTTTTTTACCCTTGGGGTAGTAGTAGAGGCGCATCTCGGCCACGTTCAGCACGATCCCTTCACGGGGGGCATCCGGCAGGATCAGCTGCTGGGGGATCACCAGCTTCTCGCCGGTCTGTACCAGCAGGGGATCCGCATCGGGGTTGGCTTCGGTCATGTTGGTGAGCCCCAGCTGGAATTTGGCCGCAATGGCCTCCAGCGGCTGGCCGTTCTCTTCGGCCGGAACCACGTATTCCAGATTTTCCCCTACCAGACGGCTGTTGGCCGCAGGCAGAGCATATTCAACAGCGAAAACCGGCGCAGCGGTCAGCAGCAGGCTGTAGCAGAGTGTTGCCACACTATTGCGAAGGAGCTTCATAACTTTCCCATGATGATGACTTGAAGTGACGTCTCTGGGCTGGCAGCTGATCAAGAGGGGATCAGGGGCGCGAAGAGAAGGCCGCCATTTTTCTCCTCTGCACGGCAAATTTCAACTGACAAGTGGCGACGGGTCGATGATTAATATGCGGTTTTTTCCACGTCCTCGACCCGCCCCATTTCCCTGTTTATCCCCGTTGCCAGGCACGCATATCGTAACCTGTGGGAGATTGATGCAACCGCAGATGAAATTGCTCAATGATGGCGAAGATATGGTCGAAAATATCGGCCTGGATCCCTTCGTAATCGGCCCATGCGGTAGTCGCGGTGAAGCAGTAAATTTCCAGCGGCAAACCGTCTGACGTGGGTGCCAGCTGGCGCACCATCAGGGTCATGTCCTTGCGAATGCCGGGGTGGGCGCGCAGGTAGGCATCCAGATAGGCGCGCAGGGTGCCGAGGTTGGTGAGGTGACGACCATTGATGGGACAGCTCAGGGCATCGCTCAGCTGCTGGTTGTAAGCGCTCAGCTCCTGCTCCTTGCGGCTGAGATAGGGTGCCAGCAGTTGGGCCTGCTTGAGCTGCAACTGCTCCTCGGCCGTCAGAAAGCGCACGCTGGTCATGTCGATATTGACGCTGCGCTTGATGCGGCGGCCACCGGACTCGGTCATCCCCTGCCAGTTCTTGAAAGAGTCGGAGATCAGGGCATAGGTGGGAATGGTGGTGATGGTCTTGTCCCAGTTCGACACCTTGACCGTGGTGAGGCCAATATCGGTCACCTCGCCATCGGCGCCGTACTTGTCCATCTGCAGCCAGTCACCGACGCTCAGCATCCGGTTGGCGGAGAGCTGGATCCCCGCCACCAGCCCGAGGATGGGGTCCTTGAACACCAGCATCAGCACTGCGGTCATGGCACCCAGACCGCTGAACAGGAACAGCGGCGACTTGCCGAGCAGCAGGGCGATCATCAGGATGCCCACCAGAATGCTGCCTACCAGCTTGGCCCCCTGGAAGATGCCACGCAGGGGCAAATCCCGACCAAGGCGGGTGTAACGGCTCACCGACAACAGGCAGTCGAGCAGGGCGAAGAAGGCCAGCAGCAGGAACAGCAAAATCCAGAGCTGGGCCACCATTTCGATAAGCTTGAGGCTATCCGATTGACGGGGCAGCCAGATCTCCGCCTGACCGAGCAGCACGGCCCCCTGCAAAACGAAGGCGAGCCGGTTGAAGAGGCGCTGTTGCAGCTGGGGCGGCAGCCACACCTGCTTGGCCTTGCCGAGGATCCCCACCAGCCGGACCAGCAACACCCGGTGCAGCGCCATGTGCAGCAGCAACGAGGTGATGACGATAAAGCCCAGCGCGATCACCAGCGCCATCAGGTTGGTCACTTCCACCCCAAGGCCCGACAACCAGTTAAAAAACGCCTCTTTCATTGCTCTCTCCCGAACCGGGCAGCCCGCTGGCTGCAAAAACAGTGGTGGTCAGGGTACCGCTCCCCTCCCCCATGTCAAATCGGCGTACGCCAGAAATGACAACGCCCGGCACAGGCCGGGCGTTGTTTCAAAGCGAGGCTGACTTAGCAGACCAGGCTCAGGGCATCGCGAGCGATGACCAGCTCTTCGTTGGTCGGGATCACCATGGCGCAACGGCTGTCGGCGGTGGTGATGCGACCTTCGCCACCCAGAACCGCGGCGTTGTTGGCCTCTTTGTCCACCTTGAAGCCAAACAGCGCCAGACGGTTCAGCACCATCTCGCGCACCATGGCGGCGTTCTCACCGATACCACCGGTGAAGACCACGGCGTCCAGACGACCGTCCATCGCAGCGGCATAGGCGCCAACATACTTGGCCACCCGGTAGGTGAAGACATCCAGCGCACGCTTGGCACCGGCGTCGGTGGCGTAGTTGGTGGTGACGTAGCGGCAATCGCTGCTCGCTTCGGTCATCCCCAGCAGACCGGACTCACGGGTCAGGGTGTGGTTGATCTGCTCCACGCTGTAACCGAGCTGGTCGTGCATGAAGAAGACCACGGCCGGATCGATATCACCGGAGCGGGTACCCATCGCCAGACCTTCCAGCGGAGTCAGACCCATGGAGGTGTCTACGGATTCGCCGTTCTTGATGGCGCAGACAGAGGCACCGTTACCCAGGTGGCAGTTGATGATGTTCAGCTCATTCAACGGCTTGCCCAGCTCTTTTGCCGCTTCTTCCGCGATGTAGCGGTGAGAAGTACCGTGGGCACCGTAACGACGGATGCCGTGTTCGCGGTAGAGCTTGTGCGGCAGCGCATAGAGGTAGGCCTCTTGCGGCAGGGTCTGGTGGAAGGCGGTGTCGAACACGGCCACGTTCTTCTCGGACAGCTGCGGGAACACTTTCAGCGCGGCGCGAATACCGATGAGGTGAGCCGGGTTGTGCAGCGGGGCGAACGGAATGGCGGCTTCGATACCGGCGATCACGCCGTCATCGATACGCACGGAGCGGGAGAACTGCTCGCCACCGTGTACGATTCGGTGACCGATGGCCACCAGTTGCTCGGCAAGAGTCGGATCCTGCGGCAGGATGTGACCCACGATATGGTCGAGGGCCTCCTGGTGAGCGGCACCCGCTCCCAGCATGGCTTCGCCCTTGACCCCGTGGAGTTTCCATTTGATACGTGCATCATCCAGATTGAAGCATTCGGCCAGGCCGGACAGCATGTCCTCACCTGTTTCGGCGTCCATTACGGCAAATTTCAGGGAAGAGCTACCGCAGTTAAGGATCAATACCAACTTGCTCATTTTCTACATCTTCCTGTGCTTCGGCTTTATGCCGACAGTGTCGTGTCATCCAAAAGAGGATGGGATTCCCCTGCCGGGGGCTTATGGTCGCAGGAGGGTGCGTCCAATTTTTCAATTCTTGCTCTTGAAAGAGTCATCGCAACCTGTGGTGCGTATCACTGGTTTCAATTCTTGCTCTTGAAAGAGTGATCGCAACTTGTGGTGCGTATCACTGGTTTCAATGCTTGCGAGTCTCAACGCATCAGCTGCGCAGGGCTCGCCTCAATGGGAGTGCTCAGGCGATAGCCAGCAGATCCTTGTGTACCTTGACCACCAGCTTCTTCACCTTGGCGGGCTGATTGAAGGTACAGAGCGGGCGGTGCAGCTCGCCCGGCCAGAAGATGGCGAAATCGCCCGGTTGCAGCGCCAGGTAGCTGGTCTGCTCGTCATCGACAAACCAGAGGTCGGGATGGGGATGGTCGGCGCCGTCGCTCACGTAGTCGTGGGGGCCCACTCCTATCCACTCTTCACCGCGCAGCAGCAACTGGATATCGAGATACTGCTCATGGAATTCGCCACGGCGATCCGCGGCTGGCTCGGTCAGATCCTCGCTCACCAGACAGAACAGGTTGAGGCCATCGATCTCGGTCTTGCCGAGCGGAGCATCACCCCAGTGCGCCACGCTCTTCACCACCTCGGCCATAATGCGGGCCAGCGGGGCGGGCAGCGGCGTCCGCTGCAGGGTGTTCAGGCTACCGGTGATCATGGCGTCTGTTTCCTGTTAGGTATATCTGGGCGGCATCTTTGCCAGCCAATGAAAAAGGACCTGTGACAGGTCCTTCAATAATGCCGTCTGCAATCCGTGCAAACCGGTTTAGAGCTTTTGCTCATGTTCAGCTATATGGGCACTGTTACACACTCGTCAGCACCTTGCCAAGAGACATAATCCCATTTTCATAGTGATCGTACCAGCTGAAACCATATTATTCACCACCCTTTCCCCCTCGACTTTGACCAGACGCAAAAACGGGCGCATCAGCGCCCGTTTTTTTCGCAAAACCGTTTAACAACCGGTTTCATTCAAGCCTTTTTGGCGTTTTCCACCGGTTTGGCGTACATGGCACGCCAGATCGCCTTGTGCTCTTCCGGCACCTCTGACTGACGGGTCAGGAAGGCCGCCTGCTCGATGGTATTGGCCTTGCCGGAGACATCTGCCGCCAGATAGTTGCTGGGGAAGAGGTGGTAGCTGCTCCAGATCGCCTTGTCGATCAGCGCGGCCAGTTCGTCCGGATCGCTGAAGCCCTCGGTAATCGGCGCACCGAAGGAGACGTGTACCCGCCCCTTCATACCGACGATACCGGCGACGATACTCTCGATATCCTCGAACTCGCCCTTCTCGTAGCTGCCGTTGACCGACTTCTCGTAGAGCTCGCGCGCCTTCGCCTTGTCGGTCGGGTCCAGCTCGTAGCTGATGCTGACCGGCACGATATTGAGGCTGCGCATGTACTCGACGAAGTCGATCTTCTGCTTCTTGCCGTCGACGTAGAACATCTTGAGGATGGCGGGATCTGTCTTGTCATCGCCATTCTTGGCGCGCCCTTCCTTCTGGGCGATCCAGATGGAGTGACCTTCGTGAACCGAGTTGCCGATATAGGCAGACAGCTCGCCGAGCGCCTTCATCATCTCCCGCGGCCCCTTGGCGGAGCGTTTGACGATAAAGCTCTTGTTGAGCTTCATCAGCTCGGTAGCGCAGGGTTTGCGCAGCAGGTTGTCACCGATGGCGATGCGCACGGTATCGAAACCGTGGGTGTGCAGCCCCCAGTTGACGAACGCCGGATCCATGGCGATGTCTCTGTGGTTGGAGACAAACAGATAGCCCTGCTCTTTCTTCAGATGCTCGATCCCGGAGAAGGTCACCCCCTTGGTGGAGGTGGCGATCATGCGGGACATATACCGGGTGACCCCCATCTGGACCTGATGCACAGTGGTCACTTTTGACCATTTGCGGCGCAGGAACAGGCGGATCAGCGGGCGGATGGCCCAACCCAGCCAGCTCATCAGGGAACCGAAACGATACTTGGCGATGGCGCCGATAAATTCATCATCCTGGATCAGCCGTTCGATGGCTGCCGGCACTTCTTCATCGCGGTAAGGGCGAATATCCGCGAATCTATCTACTTCAGTCACAATGTCAGCCTTGCATGCTAGGAAACCGCAGCCAACCCGCGTTGGCCGGGGAAAATTCAGGGCGCAATTTTACACGCTTTTATGGCAAGGGGTATGAGACAAGCATGAATAGTGAGATCTGACCAGTTTATTAATCGGATGCCAGTGCCAGCGCGACCGCCGCTTCGGCATGGATGGCGGTAGTATCGTAGAGCGGCACCGCCGCCCGGGCATCCCCCACCAGCAGGGCAATCTCGGTGCAGCCAAGGATCACCGCCTCGGCACCCGCGGCTGCCAGCCCCTCGATAATCGCCAGATACTCGGCCCGCGACGATTCGCGGATCTCCCCCAGACAGAGCTCGTCATAGATGATCCTGTGTACCCGCTCCCGCCCGGTCTCATCGGGTACCAGCACCACCAACCCGAAGCGCTCCTGCAAGCGCCCCTTGTAGAACTCCTGCTCCATGGTGAAGCGGGTGCCGAGCAGGCCAACCCGGGTTATCCCGTCCGCCCGCAATTTGGCCGCGGTGGCATCGGCGATATGGAGCAGCGGGATATCGATGGCCGCCTCAATCTCGGGGGCGACCTTGTGCATGGTGTTGGTGCCGATCAGCAAGAAATCGGCGCCGCCATCCTGCAACTTGCGCGCCTCCGCCGCCAGCTGACGAGCGGTAGCGGGCCAGTCACCGGCATGCTGCAACCGCTCGATACCGGCAAAGTCGACGCTATTGAGCAGCACCCGCGCCGAGTGCAAACCGCCAAGCTGCGCCCGCACCCCGCGATTGAGCGCCTGATAGTAACTGACGGTGGACTCCCAGCTCATGCCACCCAGCAGACCGATACATTTCATATGAACTCCTTTCATCCTAAGAGAGGGCAGAACCACGCCACCTTGCAGGCAAGGCCACGCTGACGAGATAAAAAAGGCCCCGCAGGGCCAACAAGACAGCCGGTAAAGGCCCGGGTCAACCCCGGGCTAAATCCAGATCATCCCGACACAGGCGGCTGTCGCCAGCCCCATGCCAAGATTGAAACGCCGCCAACCCCGGGCAGTGCGGATG
This sequence comes from Aeromonas sp. ZOR0001, assembly GCF_000801015.1. Classification (NCBI taxonomy): domain Bacteria; kingdom Pseudomonadati; phylum Pseudomonadota; class Gammaproteobacteria; order Aeromonadales; family Aeromonadaceae; genus Aeromonas; species Aeromonas sp. ZOR0001. Next base: position 18,705 of record NZ_JRJY01000122.1, read on the forward strand.
ATTTGCCGCACCTGGGCACCAAAAAGCACCCAGAACGCCCCGGTGTAGAGGCCGGTAATAAAGAAGATCACCAGCACCCAGAGCGCGGAGGGCCAGTAAGCCTCCCCCGCCAGAGTGAAACCGCTGATGGCGGAGAGCGCCATCATCCATGCCTTGGGATTGAGCAGTTGCAGCATGGCCCCCTGATGAGCGGGAATGAGCGGCCGGTTGCCCTCGGCCGGGCCGCTGGCCGTCGCCACCTTCCACGCCAGCCAGAGCAGATAGGCCGAGCCGATAATCTTGAGGCCGTCGTGCAGCAGCGGCACCTTCTCGAACACCACGCCAAGCCCCAGCGCGGTGGCGAGGATCATCAGATTGATCCCCCCCACCACCCCCACCAGCAGGGGAATCGTGCGGCGAAAACCCTGCGCCGCCCCGGCGCTGGTGAGCAACATATTGTTGGGCCCCGGCGTGCCGCAGGTAACCAGGGCAAACCCCGCCAGGGGCAGTAACCAGTTCAGATCCATCTCAACCTCTTGTCGATACAACGCCCCCGTTATGGGGAAAGCCTTCTAATATGCAGAGCCAACCCCGTGGCGACAAGTCAGAAATGCCTCTTTCTCGGCCACCTCCCCCTCCAGCGCAACACGGCTCAATACCAGAGCATCACCACGCAGAGCGCCGTCAGCAGGCCGAGAGAACCGTTGAGTCGCCGCCAGCCCCGATCCGAGCTTATCCAGTTGCTCAGCTGATGGCCGAACAGTACCCAGACAAAGCAGACCGGCAGGGCCACCAGCGCAAACATGACCATCACTGCCAGCTGACTCGACCAGTAACTGGCGCCGGGCAGGCTGAACAGACTGATGGCGGAGATCCCCATCATCCACGCCTTGGGATTGAGGAACTGAAAGCCCAGCCCCTCCAGCATGGTTAGCGGACGGGCCCTCCGGGCCGGATCCCCCGGCGCCCCGGCCACCGCGATACGCCACGCCAACCACAGCAGATAGAGGCTGCCGAAGATCTGCAAACCGAGCCGCAGCAAGGGCCAGCGCTCGAACAGCGGATAAAGCCCCAGCGCCAGCACCAGTTGCAGCACCGGCTGCCCCAATCCGACCCCAAGCAGATGTGGCAGGGTGCGACGCACCCCGAAGTTGGCACCGGAGGCCGTCAGCATCAGGTTGTTGGGCCCCGGCGTACCGCAGGTGAGTACGGCAAAACCGAACAGGGTGACATACCACTCCATCGTCATATTGTGACTCCTTGCTCGCCACATTGTATCGATACAATGCGTGCTATCTGGTTGTTATCAGGTTGAAATTCACGCTATATTGACAAAAAATTTTGATCAATGGATTTATTGTCACCATGACAATCTGGACACCCGACCTTACGGCCTTCGATGGCCCCCTCTACCTCAAGCTGGTCAAAGCGATCGAACAGGGGATCGCGAATGGCGAGCTGCCAACGCAGACCCGATTGCCTACCCACCGATCCCTGGCGGATCGTCTGGGTGTCACCGTCGGCACCGTCACCCGCGCCTACAGCGAGGCGGAGCGGCGCGGCCTGCTGGCCGCCCGGGTGGGCCACGGCACCTGGGTCAAGGGAGCGAACACGGATCCCGCCAATGAGTGGGTGATCCGCCAGGAGGAGGGGCACCGCATCGAGCTGTGGCAGAACCTGCCGGTGCAGCTGGATCGGGCGGCCATCATTCGCCCCATGTTGGGAGAAGTGGCGGACGGGGATCTCAACGCCCTGCTCGGCTACGACAAGGAGGCGGGACGACCGGATCAGCGCCAGCAGTTCGTCAACTGGCTGGCGGAGCAAGGGGTGGCCTGCAGTGAGGATCGCCTGCTGTTCAGCCACGGCGCCCAGCACGGCATCATGCTGGCGCTGCTGGCGACCAATTGCGTGGGGGAGACCATCCTGTGCGAGGGGCTGAGCTACCCCGGTATGCTGGGTAACGCTCGCCAACTGAAAAATCAGGTGGTGGGGCTGGCGATGGACGAGGAGGGGCTGCTGCCCGAGGCACTGGACGCCGCCTGCCGTACCCGCCGGGCCAAGCTGCTCTATCTCACCCCGACCCTGCAAAACCCCACCACCGCCATCATGAGTCTGGCGCGGCGGGAGGCCATCGTCGCCATCGCCCGTCGCCACGATCTGCTGATCATCGAGGATGACGTCAACGGCCTGCTGCCCCAGCAACCTGTGATCCCTCTGGTCAATCTGGCGCCGGAGCGGGTCATCTATCTGGGCAGTCTGGCCAAGATCGCCTGCGGCGGCCTTCGGGTGGGCTTCGTGCTGACGCCCCCCGCACTGCGCAGCGCCTTCGCCCAGACCATGCGGCTGTCGAGCTGGATGGTGAGCCCGCTGCTGATCGAGCTCGCCTGCAAAATGGTCAGTCAGCGCCAGATCATGCCGCTGGTCGAGCAGCAGCGGGAGATCCTCAAACGCCGTGGCGAACTGCTGCGCCACCTGCTGCCCGCCGCCCGCTGGCAGCCGGGCAGCATGCATGCCTGGCTGCCACTGCCTGAGCCCTGGCGCAGCCAGCAGTTTGCTGCCGCCGCCGATGCCCTTGACGTTGGCGTGGCGAGCGGGGAACACTTCGCCGCCGGTCAGTTTGCCGCTCCACAGGGGGTGCGCCTGAGCCTGAGCCAACCCGCCACCGACGCCCGAGTCGGCGAAGGGCTGGCCCGTCTGGCCCAACTGCTGCAGGGGACGCCCCCCAGCAATCCCCTGCTATAGTCAGGGCCAACCGACCTGACCTTCACGCTTCATCGTCATAGCCAAGGAGATGCCGTGCCCCCCATCAGAGCCGCCCTGCTGTTTGCCACCCTGTTGCTGGGTGGCTGCGCCTCGTCAACGACCCACCAGCAGCTGGGGGCGGCACTCAATGGACTGGAAGGGGAGTTGCAACGACTGGAAGAGGAGCTGGCGGCGATGAACGGCCTGCACTATCAAAAGGCGATCGATGCGCCGCTCAGTTTGCGCCGTGCACTCGGGGCGCCGCAGCCCACGCCAGAGGGGCTGGTGCCGGTGACCTGCAAACTGGAGGATGGGCCACTCCTGCGCTATCAATACCGACTGCCAGCGGGGATGGCGAGTCTGCCCCAGGACAACCTCTGCCAGCGCTACGAGTTCGAGCTGCGCCATCTGGGCCGCCTCGGCAAACTGGAATTAAGCTGGCTGGGGGAACAGGGCAAGGGGTCGCGGCTGATCCGCCAGAGCGATTGCCCCTTCGGGACGCAGATCCGCCCTCGGCAATAACAGGTTGCCGCCCTGAGAGATGGCATAACCGATTGAAATAACAGCCCATAGTGCGCCCTCCAGCACCCTGCTGGCTACTGTCAGCTTTTCACTCAGCGAGTGCTGTGCCTATGTTCCTCTTGGGTCTACCATAATCAACCTAATGGTTTGCTCACAGGAAGTACCTGCATGACGATACTGCTGCTCGAAGAGGATCCCCTGCTCCGTAGCGCCATCACCCGGAAACTGACCGAACAGGGGATGCCCGCCGACCGGATCCACTACCACAGCCATCCAAACCACGAGCGCAGCGGCCTGCTGGCTCTGCTGCAACAGCACGCCTTCGACGCCATCATCTGTCAGCAGGACAAGCAGCAGGATCTTGACGGAACCCGGCTGCTGCACGAAGCGCACTATCTCGGCCTGCTGCAACCCGGTTGCGTATTGCTGCTGCTCGATGCCGATCAGAATGAGCAGGAGTTTCTCCCCTCGGATCTCTACTTCTCCCTCTATCTGCCCCTCCCCTTCATGACCCAGCAGCTCACCGCGGTGCTCGGCCAGCTGGTGAAGTTAAGCAACCTGACCCGCACGCTGGCCGCCCCCATTCTGCTGCGGGAGTGGCAACTGGCTACTGCCCTCTGTGAAGACCTGCTGTTTCAACGGGAGAATCGCTCGCTGACCCCCTGGCTGGATCGGCTCAAAGGCTATCTGCTGCTGCAATCAGCCGAGCAGATCACTGCCGCCCAGCACTATGCCCTCTGTGCCAACGAATATCAGGCGAGCTGGCCAAGGGCCGGGCTCTTCTACGCCATGCTGGGGCTCGGCAAATTACAAAGCGCCCGGACCGACTTGCAGCGCCATCAGGCCAGCGTCTCGATGGCCACCCGGCTGGAGCTGCAACTCGCCAGCCAGCTGCATCAGCATCACTGGCTGGCGGCGTGGGAGACCATGGGAGAGCTGCTGCAGATCCGCCCCCATCAGCCGCGCTGGCATCAGCTGGCGATGTTGCTCGGGCTGGTGCTGCAAGATGAGGAGAAGGTGCTGGAGCAGGCCAACAGCCTGACCCTGCGCCACTTCAGCGAGCAGCGCGTCCGGCTCGCCATCGACAGCTTCATGCTCAATGCCAGTCTGGCGGTGCTGTGGCACGCCCCTTCCAGCAACCGGATCCGCTCCCTGCAACAGGAGTGGGAGCACCTCAAGCGCACCGTCCACCTGCAACCCCACGAATATGAGCTGCTGCAGGCGTTGATGCTGGGGCTGGATTACCGCTTCGACGAGGCGTTGATCCTGATTGCGTACCACCAGCCGGATGAGGGGAGCGACAACCACCTCACCCTGCTGCTCGGCTTTGCGGTCAGCCAGTTCTGCGGTTTGCCCCACCACGCCCAGCGCTACCTGATCCAGCTGACCCAATACCGCGTCAGGGTGGCGCCCCACCCGCTCACCCGCCAGCTGTTCCACCATCTGGTGGCCGAGCTAGGCCAGCGTCTGACGGCGAGAGAGCTGAGGCTGGGCGAACTGCGCCAGCTGCGCCACAAGGCGATGCAGGCCAGCCAGTATCAGACAGCCCTGCAAGCGGGCTTGCAATTGCTGGAGGAGTTCCCCGCCCTGCCGGGCGATGCCTAGCAACTGCTGGAGCTGCTGCAACACTGCTGGCCTGCGGGTATGGCCGCTCCCAGGGTGGCGCTGCTGGTCGATACCCTGGAACGGCGCCTCAAGCACAGCCCCGCGTTTCTCGATCAGCATGCCCAGCAGTACCAGCGCACCCTGCAGGAGATACGTACCCACCTGCAGCCACACCTCTCCGGCAGCGGCCCCTCCTGTCTTGTCGCAGGGCAGCCCGAGCCGTGATGATGCAGACGGCGTGCAAACCGGCATTGTTGGCAAAGCCAATATAGAGAGAGGGGAGCCTTGGCTCCCCTCTCTCTATTTGTTCTCTGTCAGCTGATGGTGATGAGCGTTGGGCTCAAACCAGCGCGTCACTCTCCAGCGCAGCCTTGAGAAAATCTTTCCAGCTGATGATGCCGACCAGGGCGCCATTCTCCAGCACCGGCAGGCAGGAGACCCCCTTCTCCAGCATCAGTTTGACGCCATCGCGCACGGTGAGATGGGGGGGCAATGGTAACGGGTTGGCGGCTCATGATCTGATGGGCCCGCTTGGTGAGGGTTTCGGTATCGCGGCTCATCTCGGCTTCGGAGTCGAGATAGGGGCTGATGGCACGGAACAGATCCCGATCCGAGATGACCCCTACCAGCTCCCCTTCTTCCAGTACCAGCAGGTGGCGAAAGTGAGCCTGCTCGAAGATATCCTTGATGACACTGAGTCGATCATCCATTGAAACGGTGGCGACCCGGGTCGTCATAATATCCCTGATATGCATGCTAACCTCCCGTAACCAAACTGGTTTCTCTGTTATGGCATGTTTTTGCAGCGCCAGCCAGTGGCTGGCCCTTAGCTACAGTGCAAATCAGCGTCATTTCACGTAAGATCCGCGCCAGTTTTTCTCCTCCATTTTGAGCAAGCAGATCCCACCCATGATAGTTGCCAGTCAAATCGAACTGATCCGCGGCGGCCGCAAGCTGCTGGACAACGCCTCCGCCACCATACACCCCGGCCACAAAGTGGGTCTGGTGGGCAAAAACGGCTGTGGCAAGTCCACCTTTTTTGCACTGGTACGGGGCGAGCTGGCCATCGACAGCGGCACCTTCAGCCTGCCCGCTGGCTGGCAGATCGCAGGCGTCGCGCAGGAGACCCCGGCGCTCGACTGCTCCGCCCTCGAGTATGTGATCGACGGCGACAAGGAGTTCCGCTCGCTGGAGGGCCAGCTGGTGCAAGCCGAGCAGGATGACAATGGTCTGCTGGTGGCCGAGCTGCACGGTCGCCTCGATACCATAGGCGCCTACAGCATTCGCGCCCGCGCCGCCGAGCTGCTGCACGGCCTCGGTTTCAGCGACGAGCAACTCGGCTCGCCGGTGCGCAGTTTCTCCGGTGGCTGGCGCATGCGCCTGAACCTCGCCCAGGCGCTGCTCTGCCGCTCCGATCTGCTGCTGCTCGATGAACCGACCAACCACCTGGATCTCGATGCGGTGATCTGGCTGGAGAAGTGGCTCAAGGGCTATCAGGGCACGCTGGTGCTCATCTCTCACGACCGCGATTTCCTCGATTCGGTCATCAGCCGCATCATCCATATCGAGAACGGCAAGCTCAACGAATACACCGGCGGCTACTCCGACTTCGAACTGCAGCGCGCCGAACAGCTGGCCCAGCAGCAGTCGATGTACGAGAAACAGCAGCGGGAGATGTCCCACATGCAGGCGTATGTGGATCGTTTCCGCTACAAGGCCTCCAAGGCCCGTCAGGCACAGAGCCGCCTGAAAGCGATGGAGCGGATGGAGAAGATCCTGCCCGCCCACGCAGACTCCGAATTCAGCTTCGAGTTTCGCGAGCCGTCGGCCCTGCCGACCCCGCTCATCGCCATGGAGAACCTCTCTGCCGGTTACGGCGACAAGGTGATCCTGGAAAAGATCAAACTCAATCTGGTACCGGGTTCGCGCATCGGTCTGCTCGGTCGCAACGGCGCCGGTAAATCGACCTTTATCAAGATGCTGTCGGGCTCCAACCCGCCGCTCTCCGGCAAGCTCGAAGTGAGCGCCGGGGTGAGCATAGGTTACTTTGCCCAGCATCAGCTGGAGACCCTGCGTCTCGATGATTCCCCGCTCGATCATCTGGCCCGCCTCGCGCCGGACAAGACCGAGCAGGAGCTGCGCAACTATCTGGGCAGCTTCGGTTTTCACGGAGACAAGGCGCTCGACAAAGTAGCCCCCTTCTCCGGTGGCGAAAAAGCACGGCTGGTACTGGCGCTGATCACCTGGCAAAAGCCGAACCTCCTGCTGCTGGATGAACCGACCAACCACCTGGATCTGGAGATGCGCCACGCCCTCACTATGGCGCTGCAAGGCTTCGAAGGGGCCATGGTAGTGGTCTCCCACGACCGTCACCTGCTGCGTACCACCACAGATGACTTCTATCTGGTACACGGTGGCCGGGTCGAGCCGTTCGACGGCGATCTGGACGACTACCACAAGTGGCTCGGCGAGCAGGAGAAAGAGGCCAACGCCAAACCGGCGGATGGCCCCGTCTCTGCCAACTCGGCGGTAGCGCGCAAGGATCAGAAGCGGCGCGAGGCGGAGTTCCGCCAGCAAACCCGTCCCCTGCGCCAGAAGCTGGAAAAGCTCGAAGCGAGTATGGAGAAGCTGCAAGGCAAGCTTGGCGACATCGAGAGCCAATTGGCCGACCCCGCCATCTACGAAGAGGGCGCTAAAACCAAGCTCTCCGAACTGCTCAAATCCCAGGGCCCCCTCAAGGAGCAGCTGGAAGAGGTAGAGCTGGAGTGGATGAGCCTCTCCGAAGAGCTGGAAACCATGGAGCAAGCCTTCTTTGCGTGACGAACAGCTGATGGCCAGCGAGCGGGTCGCGGTACACGAATTGCCGACCCCGATCGGCTTCTGGCACTGGAGCGGCAAGGTCTACGGTGAGCGCAGCCAGGATTGGCTCACCGTGCAGGAGCAGGGGGGCAACGTCAATCTGGCGCTGCTGCTGCACCGGCTCGATCAACTCGGCATCGTGGTCGATCTGACCGACCTGCAACCGGCGCTGGTGCAGACTGAAGCGGTGCTGACCCCGTGGCGCGCCCTGCGCCAGAGCGCCAAGACGCGACTCGACGAGCAGCAGTATCAGTCGATGCTGGCCCACGAGCTGGAGCTGGAGCGGCTGCAACAGGGCGTCCTGTTGCAGACCCTGCGCAGCCTATCCCTGTTTCGCAGCAACAGCCGCAATTTGTTGAACTATCTATCGTTACTGGGTGCCCAGCAGGGCCCCCTCAGAGATCTAATATGCTGAGCTACCGCCACGCCTTTCACGCCGGCAACCATGCCGACGTGCTGAAACACGCCGTTCAGGCCCTGATCATCGAGTCCCTCAAGAAGAAGGAGAAACCCTTCATCGTGCTGGACACCCATGCCGGTGGCGGTCTCTACGACCTGCGCGGCGACTGGTCCCAGAAGAAGGCCGAGTATGCCGATGGCATCGGCCGCCTGTGGGACGAGCGGGCCCAGTGGTCTGCCATGGCCCCCTATCTGGGTGTTATCGAGGAGATGAACAGCGATGGTCAGCTGCACTACTACCCCGGCTCGCCGGAGCTCTCCCGCCGCCTCACCCGCGAGCAGGACAAGCTGGCGCTGATGGAGCTGCACAACAACGAGGTCGAAGACCTGCGCGCCAACATGGGTTACGACCCTCGCGTCGCCGTGCACCACCGTGACGGCTTCGAGGGGCTGATCGCCCTGCTGCCACCCACCCCGCGCCGCGGGCTGGTGCTGATCGACCCGCCCTATGAGCTCAAGGAAGATTACTTCGCCGTGGTCGACACCCTGAAAAAAGCGCAGAAACGCTGGGCGACCGGCATCTACGCCCTCTGGTATCCGATCCTCGGGCAGGAGGCGGACAAATCCCGCGACATGCTGCGCGCCATCAAGCGGGAGAACTTCGGCAACGTGCTGGTGGCCGAGTTGGAAGTAGCTGGTCAGACTGCCGACTGGGGCATGAACGGCTCAGGCATGCTGATCATCAGCCCGCCCTGGATGCTGGACGAGCAGATTGAAGCCTTCCTCAAACCGCTCTGTGCCAAGCTGGCGCAAGGCGCCGGTGCCCAGTACAAGGTCGAGTGGCTCAACAAGGCAGAGGATTAATCCCCCGCCCCTACGGCGCTCACCGAGTTCAAACGCAAAAGCCCCATCACGGGGCTTTTTCTATTGGTGCAGCCGGTGTGTGCGGCAGCCTGAACCTGCGCGTCCTATGAGCGGGCGGGCAGATCCTGTTTCAGCGCAACCAGCAACAGGACCAGCAGGCCAAAGGGCGGAAACAGACAGAGCAGGGAGCAGATAAGGGTGATCAGCGCCGGATGCTCGCTCTTGCGGCGCGCCAGTCGCCAGGCAATGAGGCCGACGATGACCATTAGCATCGCAATGAACTGGCCAAGCAGGGTGGCATTGATATTCATGAAAGATCCTTTTTCATGGGCAAGTGTGAAGAACCTGTACTTTATCGCCTTGGCTGCGATTGGCAACCGCTGAACCGCACCGGCCACTCGCCCGTTGATAGGTTCTCTCTATCCAGGTAATAGATGAGAATAGTTTTCATTTAATCTCATTTCGGCGGATACTCTCATCATCAACAGAGGGAGCCGCCATCATGAAAAAGACCATCAGCTTTGCCATCCTACACTTCGGTGTCGCCTTTACCGTGGCTTACCTGCTGACCGGTGAACTGCTGACCGCCAGCCTGATCGCCCTGATCGAGCCCGCCGTCAACACGGTCGCCTTCTACTTTCATGACCTTGGCTGGCACAAGCTCAAGCCAAATCACAGCCTGCAGGCCAAGACCAGCAGCTTCGCGGTGGTCCACTTCTCAGTGGCATTCGGGGTAGCCTTCCTGCTGAGCGGCGAGCTGCTCACCGGCGGCGTGATGGCGATGATCGAACCGGCCATCAACACCGTGGTGTTCTTCTTCCACGAGCGGCTGTGGCGCGCCCGCAGTCAGCAACTGGCGCTGGCCTGATCAACCGGGCAACACGCCTCCCACTCTATCGCGACCACAAAAAACCCGACATTCCGGCGAGGAGTGTCGGGTTTTTCACATCAGCAAAGATCTGTATCTGGATGCATCATCCGATGCCCCATCAATAACGATCAGGCTTTCTTGCAGATGGGGTCAACGATAAAGGCATTCTGATCAAACTTCTGCCAGGCGCCGGTGCCGACCCCATCGACCACCAGAATGGAGACCACGCCGAAATCGACAAAGATCCCGAGCAGAGTGGTGGCATCGAACGACTTTGAGACCGGCACGGTCACCGAGTAGCAATCCGCACGCTTGACCGTGATGGTGTAATTCTCTTTCTTCTTGAACGAGGTGATCACATTGCCGTGGCCCAGCAGCATATCGTTGACGTAGATCTCCGCATCGGGATCCTGACTGCGAATGGAAACCTGCTGACTTGTGCCGTTAAACATGGCCGCACAACCGGACAGCATGATGGCCAGCAAGGCCCCCGTCATCAACCTGAACATAACTAACCTTCTTGTTATTAAGAAAAGGCGGCAAATCTAGCACGCCTCTCGAACAGGAGTGAAAGTACAATGCTGCAGGCCTGTCTGAATGCTCAAAATAGCGACCACTCCTGACCAGTTTTCAAACAAGCCGGCCTCATCCAGCAACAGTTCCCTTCCCCACTGGAGTAGCGCGGCAAAACCGGTCGCCAGCACACGCTGCAGAGCAAAATGCGCTCGGCTCCCCTGCTGCATTGCCCTGTAGAGTGTGCTGTAGTAGGCAGATATGCCCTCCTCATTGCTGGAATCTATCGATGAACAAAACCTTGCTTGCCACCCTGCTGTTTGCCCCTCTGCTCGCCAGTGCCGCAACCCCTTCCTTTGACTGCACCAAAGCGTCCGGGTCGGTCGAAACCCTGATCTGCAAGGATGCCGGACTGGCCGCCCTTGATAATGAACTGGCGGCACTCTACCCCAAGGCGATTGCTGCGCTCTCTCCCGAACAGCTCAAGACAGAGCGCGCCATGCAGCGAGGCTGGATCAAGGGTCGCAACGACTGCTGGAAGGGGCAGGATCTGCGCCAGTGTGTGGAAGATAACTACCTGCTGCGGATCACCGAACTGCAGATCAGCGGCGGCCAGCTGATGGTGCCGGCACCGGTCAACTACCAGTGCGGCAAGAGCGTCACTCTCTCTACCTACTTCTATAACGATGCCAAGCTGCCCGCCGCTGTGATCAACCTGAGCGAGGGCGACAAGCAGCAACAAGTGCTCGCCTATGAAGCCCCCAGCGCCAGCGGCGCCCGTTATGAAGGGCAAAACCTCACCTTCTTCACCAAGGGGGACGACGCCACGCTGGAGCGTTACGGCCAGCCAACCCTCACCTGCATGGAAAATCCGACCAAGGGCTGAGGCTGACAGGGGCGGCTCGTCTTGCCGCCCCCCACCTTGACTAGATGGCGATATCCAGCGGTTTTCCTTCCCGCACAATCCGCAACTTGAGCGACCCCGGCTTGCTGGTGCTGAGCAGTTCACGCACCTTGTCGATCTCGAGGGGACGATAAGCCACCCCGTTGATCTGTTCCAGAATGTCGCCGTTGGCCAGACCATAGGGGGCAAGATCCCGTTCATCGCTGTAGTAGACCTGCAGATGCTCGCCATCAAAGCGCACCCCGATATTGCGCAGGACTGGCGGCACTTTTCGCGCCAGGCTGTCGGCGTCGTAGCAGAGCATCATCCGCCCGGGCATGATCGCAAAGCGATTGAAGCGGTTCACAAAATCCAGCCCCAGACCATACTGCTCATTGCTGTTTTCCGACACGCGCAGCTCACCGAGCTGGCGCTCATCAAAATGCAGGCCGGTGAGGATATGGTCACGCCCCTCCACCATACCGCTGGCGTCCACCCCTTTGCGTGGCATCGCATCTTCGCCAGAGATCGCCTTCTGGCTCACCATAAAGTCGATAAAGGCATGGTCGGCATAGCTCTGATCGGCCCCGGTATCCAGATACATGCGCACGCTGCTCTCGCCGTGGGTCAGATACACGGCCGGGGAGCGGTTGTAGCTATCTTCATAGCCGATGCAACGCTCGAACGTGGCAGCCGACGGTGCCGTCAGCGAAGCCGTGAGCTGATGCCTGTCGCGATCAAACACCCAGTTGAAACGGCGGATGGTGTCGATCCCGAGGATGCCATCAATACGGCTGCCAAGAGACTGGGAGAAGAGATCGAAATCAATAGTTGCCCACAGCTCGCTGTCATCAATGGTGACCGACCCCACCGAGAAGGGCTGCGGCTCAACAAAGCCAAGCTGCTCGCTGCCCAGTTGGCTCGAAACGCTGTTCACAGTGGCAAAATCAGCCTGATAGGCCCTGGGCAATTCGCTTAAGGTCAGCGCCTTGAAGCGGCTGGCCAGACGACGATCGATAAAGGTGATACTGGCCCCGGTATCCAGCAAAAACTGGTACTGCTCACCCGCAATGGTGACGGGGATCAGGGGCGCACTTTCGTAATGCACTGTCAGCACCGGGCCGGGTGCATTGCGTTTGGCGGATGAATCCGGGGCTGTGCAGCCTTGGACGACGAACAGGGCCAACATGGCCAGCGCCACTTTGAACTGCGACTTCATAACTCTCCTTCCCGATAGCAGATGCCCCCGCGACGCCACCGCATAATGCTATCTTGTTGATTTATAGATAAATAAGCTGTTTCAGCGGGGAGCGCGGACAATAACAAAGAGTTTTATGCTGGTTAAAGCCAGATATGACCATGAATATTCTATGGGGATTGATAAAGAATGGCTGTTCACGCTATATCGGCGCGTCATCAATCGTGGGTGACATTTGATTAATTTATTGATCTTGCACAGAAATTCTCAATATTGAGCTTTCTCTCCACAGCGCCATGGTTAATATTGCCATTTGGCAACATTTGCCTCGTCGGAGTCTCCCATGAGCCATGCCAACCCCATCCCGTTGGTTAAACGCAGCAGACTGGAGGCTGAAATTCAGGGCGGTAGCCATGCCATATCTCGCCCGGTCCCTTTTTGATCCAAACAAACTGACCGGCAAGCCGCTGGCTCATCCACAACATGCAAATCAAGGTGGTGTATGGAAACACAAACCCTGCATCGTGGTCGCTTGATCGACCATATCCAGCTGGTGGTCAAAGATCTGGTCGCCAGCCAGCGCTTTTATACGGCCATTCTCACCACCCTCGATATTCCGCTGGGCGGCACAGGTGAGGGCTACTTCTGGGCAGACGAACTGTTTGTCACCTCTGTCGACAGCCCCGCCGCGCTGGGGGTCTTGACTGGTCGCCACCATCTCGCCTTTCAGGCAAAAGATCGCGCTATGGTGGATCGCTTTTATCAAACCGCGCTGGCCCATGGTGGCCAAGATAACGGCGCCCCCGGTGAGCGCAATTATCACCCCGGCTACTACGCCGCCTTTGTCCTTGATCCGGACGGCAATAATATCGAAGCGGTTTATCACGGTGAGGCAAAGCGTAGTGCGGGATCTGTAGTAATTACTTTTTGAGACTAACAAATCTGGGACACCCACCATTTTGCCCACCTTTTTGAGCAAGGCGTAGCATAGCCAGAACCCAAAAGATGGGTGTCCAAGGTATCTACATTGATGGGGAAAGCGGTGTTAACGACTAAATATCTATTTGAAATACCCGTATACCGGCTAACTGAAAACGATTATTACAAAAAATTAAGCGACTATAAGAATGAAATAAACTCCAAGATGCAAGCACCTATGAGTGACGCATATCTGAAAAAGCAGTTTGGCGGCGATTGGAGATACAACGAAATAATAGGTTTCTTGCGGTTTTATAGATACGGGAGCAACCAGATTAGGTGCGACTATACAGAGACTGATGCTGTAAAAAAGACTCGAACGAGGAAAAAGATATTCGAACAAATATCGGATAGCTATTGCGCCGAACCTTTTTCAGTATCGTCATCAAATATAGATCTTGCAAAAAGTATGCGAAGTGCCGTGGAGCACTGCGAAGTCCGATTGAAAAGGAAGAATCGTTTTTTGGATAAAGAGCTATTTGAAAATACAGTAGATTTTATAGATTGGAAGTCGCTGCTGAAATAAAACATAACAAGGCGCTGCATCCGGACAAATTTTTCGCTGCGCTACAAATAAATCTGGGACACTCACCAGTCTATTTATTGACCATTCAGCAATGAGATCAACCCCCGGGATCGGCGTCCAGTAGTAACAAATCTTGGACACCCACCTTTCTGAGCAAGGCGCAGCATAGCCAGAACCCAAAGGATGGGTGTCCAAGGTATCTCATTGGGTAATCCCCCCGAAAAACTGAGGTGCTCATAAGTAGAATTT
>NZ_JRJY01000100.1:0-5282 GCF_000801015.1 Aeromonas sp. ZOR0001
GTACGCCAGCCGATCGCGGCTATCTGCACGCCTGGCGACTGAGTTTTAAACTGGCGGGCGAGCCGTTCGATTTTGTCTGCCCGCCCGATGTGGGGAGTGAATTTGTCACTCCCGAACTCACGGCAGCCATCGCAGCCCTTGCGCCCTGATGCTAATGCGCCCAGCACCTGACACCATGCTCCATTCAGCGAAAGAGCGTGATCCTGACGGACGTGCGCCGCGCTGGATCCTGGCCGACTTTGACGACACATTGGCTCCAGGCGACAGCCACGCCGGTCTGCTGCGCTATATCCTGCGCCGCCGGATCTGGCCGCTGCTGCTGTTGCCAGTGATTGCACTGGGTGGCTTGGTCTATCTTCTTCCCAGCCAGCGGCGGCGCGGTATCTCCCTTATCTGGTGGGCCATCTCGTTGGGACTTTCTCCTTTGGGCTGGCGCAAGCTGGTGCGCGCCTATTGCCGCACCAGGCCGGGGCTGTATCGTCAGGCTCGCGAGCTGCTGCAACGCGAGGGGGCACGCAGCTGGGTGATCTCCGCCAGTCCCTGCGCGCTGGTGCGAGCCCAGCTTCATCAACAACTGCCCAGCCAGTTGCCTCACCGGATCATTGGCTCACAGATGCACTACCGTTTTGGCGGCCTGATGCCGCGCTTCTATTGCCACGGCCAGCACAAGCTGTTGCCGGAGATCTGTGCCCTCGATGCCGAGCTGGCCTTGAGCGACAGCCTGCACGATCTGCCGCTGCTGGGGTTGGGGAAAGAGGCGTGGCTGATCAATCCGACGCCTGTGCGACTGCAAAAGGCCCGGGCCTGCTTGCCCCATCTGATGGTCAGAAACTGGCAACTGTAAGCCAAAGCTGACAGCCATACTGGTCGTCACCGTTTGATCCGCAGGGCTGCCGCTTGAATGTCACAATCTATTTACATCTTTTGCTGCCAGCTGCGAAAAACTATCTGCAACCCGCCTCTTCTCTTCCTGCTACGCCCTGCTTCTAATGAAACAAGTTGTTAACACTTGCCGCGCCGTGGGGTGCCGCAATCCGTTTTAACCGAATCAAGAGCAAGGAGCGCCCGATGAATGCCACCTCTTCCGCCACCCACACCATCAATCCGTTAGGCACAGACGGTTTCGAGTTTGTCGAGTACACAGCCCCCGATGCCAAGGGGATTGCCGCCCTCAAGAGCCTGTTCGTTTCGCTCGGGTTTGCCGAGGTCGCCAAGCACAAACACAAGCAGTGCTGGCTCTACCGGCAGGGGGATATCAACTTCGTGGTCAATGCCGAGCCTCACTCCCAAGCGGAGCAGTTTGCCAGCCTGCACGGGCCGAGCGTTTGCGGCATGGCATTTCGGGTGAGCGATGCGGGCAAAGCCCAGCAGTACGCCATCGCCAAGGGGGCCAAGCCCTTTGTCGGCAAGATTGGCCCGATGGAGCTCAATATTCCCGCCATCTACGGTATCGGCGAGAGTACGCTCTCCTTTGTCGACCGTTATGGCGACAAGGGCTCCATCTATGACGTGGATTTTGTCTTCTACCCCGACTGGCAGTCCCGGATGGCAGAGGTAGATGCCGGTCTTATGGAGATCGATCACCTGACCCATAACGTGCATCGCGGCAATATGGATGTCTGGTCCAATTTCTACGAGCGGATCGGCAACTTCCGTGAAATTCGCTACTTCGATATCGAGGGCAAGCTGACCGGGCTGCATTCACGCGCCATGACCGCTCCCTGCGGCAAGATCCGCATCCCCATCAACGAGTCGGCGGATGACAAGTCCCAGATCGAGGAGTACCTGCGTCAGTACAAGGGGGAGGGGATCCAGCATATCGCCATGGCCTCCAGCGATATCTACCACACCATCCGCACCCTGCGCAGCCGCGGTACCGGCTTTATGCCGACCCCGGATACCTACTACGAGAAGGTGAACAGTCGGGTCGAGGGGCATCAGGAGGATCTGGCGGCCCTCAAAGAGCTGCGCATCCTCATCGACGGCTCCCCCACCAAGGATGGCATCCTGCTGCAGATCTTCACCGATACCGTGATTGGCCCGGTCTTCTTCGAGATCATCCAGCGCAAGGGTAACGAAGGGTTTGGCGAGGGCAATTTCAAGGCGCTGTTTGAATCGATCGAGCTGGACCAGATCCGCCGCGGCGTGCTGGATGGCGGCGAGGATGAGAAGGGTGCCTGCAAAGAGGGAGCGAGCGATGCGTAACTGGATTAACTTCCCCCATCGGGAGGGGACCCACTCCCGGCAGGCCCATGCCGACCTGCCGGAACAGGCCATCTATGAGCGCGAACTGGGGCGCAGCGGCTTTTTCGGCCCCGCCACCCACATGCACCACAAGCATGCCCCCACCGATTGGAGCAGTTGGGAGGGGCCGCTGCGGCCACGGCTTTTTGACCTCAATGCCCTACAGGAGGAGGTGAGTTCCCTCTCCCCCTGGGTGGCCCCCGATATTCTCAGCAACCCCCACTGCCGCTATCGCATCTGGCGGCTCTCCGAGGCTATGCCGTTTCTGGTGCGCAATGCCGATGGCGACGAGCTGCTCTTTATCCACGAGGGGGGCGGCGAGTTCTTCTGCGACTACGGGCACCTGACTCTTCGCGATGGTGACTACGTGGTGATCCCCCGTGGCACCATGTGGCGTATCGAGCCGACAGCGCCCCTGTTCATCCTGATGATCGAGGCGACCAACGACAGCTATCAGCTGCCGGACAAGGGGCTGGTGGGCAATCACGCCATCTTCGACCCGGCGGCGCTGGATGTGCCCGCCATCAACGAGCGCTTTTTGGCCCAGCAGGATGAGAATCCCTGGTCGCTGCAGGTGAAGCGCCACGACGAGATTAGCGTCATCACCTGGCCCTTCAACCCGCTGGATGCACAAGGGTGGCACGGGGATTTGTGCGTGGTGCGCCTCAACTGGCGGGATATCCGCCCGCTGATGAGCCACCGCTACCATCTGCCGCCGTCGGCTCATTCGACCTTTGTGGCAAGCCGCTTTGTCATCTGCACCTTCGTGCCGCGCCCCATCGAAAGCGATCCCGGCGCCCTCAAGGTGCCCTTTTATCACAGCAATGACGATTACGATGAAGTGCTCTTCTACCACGCCGGGGACTTCTTCAGCCGGGACAATATCGAGCGGGGCATGGTCACCTTCCACCCTGCCGGATTCACCCACGGCCCCCATCCCAAGGCGTTTGCGGCGGGGCAGGCCTATGCCAAGAAGTTCACCGACGAGGTAGCGGTCATGCTCGACACCCGCGATGCGCTGAACGTCGGCAGTCTGTGCGAAGGGATCGAGAACACCCGGTATGTCTCCAGCTGGCAGCGCCCGGACGCTGCTGCCGGCAAATAAGGAATCGCTTATGAAATTGGCAACATTGAACAATGGTAAGCGCGATGGCGCTTTGGTGGTGGTGAGCCGGGATCTGGCCCGGGCGGTGCGGGTGAGCGAGATTGCTTCCACCCTGCAGGCCGCCCTCGATGAGTGGGCCGAGGTTGCTCCCAGGCTCGAGGCTGTCTATCAGCAGCTTAACGAGGGCCGTGTGACCGAGGCGTTCCCCTTTGACGAAGCGTCTTGCCTCTCTCCCTTGCCGCGCGCTTATCAGTGGGCCGATGGCAGCGCCTACGTCAACCATGTGGAGCTGGTGCGCAAGGCACGCGGTGCCGAGATGCCGGAGAGCTTCTGGCACGATCCGCTGATGTATCAGGGGGGCTCCGACAGCTTCCTCGCCCCCCGTGGGCCGATTGTGATGGGCTCCGAGGAGTGGGGGATCGATTTCGAGTCGGAGGTGGCCATCATCACCGACGACGTGCCGATGGGGGTGAGCCCGCAGGGGGCCGCCAGTCACGTCAAGCTGCTGATGCTGGTCAACGACGTGAGCCTGCGCAACCTGATCCCGGGGGAGCTGGCCAAGGGCTTTGGCTTCTTCCAGTCCAAACCATCCAGCGCCTTCTCGCCGGTGGCCATCACCCCGGATGAGCTGGGCGATGACTGGCGTGATGGCAAAGTCCATCTGCCGCTTCTGACTCACCTCAACGGTGCGCTGTTCGGTGCGCCCGAAGCCGGGGTGGACATGACCTTCAACTTCTTCGAGCTGATTGCCCATGCGGCCAAGACCCGTCCCCTTGGTGCGGGCTGCATCATCGGCTCCGGCACCGTCTCCAACTACGATCGCAGCGCCGGTTCATCCTGCATCGCCGAGCGCCGCATGCTGGAAATTCTTGATTGTGATCAAGCTATAACCCCCTATTTGCAGTTTGGTGATAGAGTGTCGATCGCGATGGAGGATCGCTCTGGCCAAAACCTGTTTGGCACCATCTCTCAACAGGTGGTGCCAGCGAGCGGTCAGGGAGGTTGATGGCCAGCGCCGGTTGGCGGCAAGGATATTCGGGATATGTCCGGATCACGACGAGCCCTCAACCGGTGCCGGATATACAAGGAGGCAGGTGGCGAGCACCTGCCGGGCTTCGGGCCCAGATAAGATGCAGGGACAGATTATGTTGCAGTTGTTTGGCTATTGGCGTTCGTCGGCAAGTTTTCGGGTGCGGATCGTGTTGCAGCTCAAGGGGCTCGCCTATGAGCAGCACCCCATCAATTTGCGGCAAGGCGAGCAGAGCGAGAAGGCCTATCGCCGGATCAATCCGCAAGGGCTGGTGCCGTTTCTGGTGGATGGCGATGTGCAGATCGGTCAGTCGGTCGCCATCATGGAGTACCTCGACGAGACCTATCCCGCCTACTCACTGATGCCCTCTTCCCCCGACGCGCGGGCCCGAGTGCGCCAGATCGTCAACATGATCGCCTGCGATATCCACCCGCTCAACAATCTGCGGGTACTCAACTATCTGGAAGAGCACTTCAGGGCCAACAACGAGCAGGAGGCTCGCTGGTATCGTCACTGGATTGACGAGACCTTCACCGCCCTCGAACAGCTGTTGATGACCACCGCCGGTGTCTACTGCGTCGGCAATGAAGTGACCCTGGCCGACTGCATGCTGGTGCCACAGGTCTACAACGCCCGCCGCTACGACATGACCCTGGACGATTACCCCACTATCCGCCGCATCGTCGCCAACTGCGAACAGTTGCAAGCCTTTATCAAGGCCGCCCCCGCCAACCAGCCGGATGCGCAGTGACCTACTGAATTGAATCGCGGGATGGCATCAACACGCCATCCCGCGCGTTATATTCCCGTCATCTCAGTCTGGACCTGTGATATCACCTATATCGCCACCGACGAAGGTTGGCTTTATCTGGCTGGTCTCAAGGATGTGTTTACCTGTGAGAT
>NZ_JRJY01000044.1:0-847 GCF_000801015.1 Aeromonas sp. ZOR0001
TGTTCTGCAACGACATCGATCATGCCGACCGGATGCGACGGGCGCTGGCGAACCTTAACCCCGAGCAGATGCTGAAAGATGATCGGTATGTGATGAAAATCACCGGCGATGATGACCTTGGCAAAGCCCAGCTCGACAACTTCATCAACCCGAAAAAGCCCTATCCGGTCATCGCTACTACCTCCGAGCTGATGACCACTGGCGTCGATGCCAAGACCTGCAAGCTGGTGGTGCTGGACCAAAACATCCAGTCCATGACCAAGTTCAAGCAGATCATCGGCCGTGGCACCCGTATCGACGACAAGTACGGCAAGCTCTGGTTCACCATTCTCGACTTCAAGAAGGCCACCGAGCTGTTTGCCGATCCCCGTTTCGACGGCGAGCCGGAGCGCGTCATGGTGATCAAACCGGCAGACATCAACAATCCGGATGAAGGCTTGGGCGATATCATCGATGGCGCCGATCCACTGCCTGCCGATGAACCCGGCAACCATGACGATCCGCTTGCTCCCGGGATTGATGAGGAGTCTGGCAGCTACACAACCGGGAGTAACTGTGGCCAGAGTGGCTCAGGGGGTCAGGGCACAGGCCCGCTGGGTGGCCCCGAGCCCGGAGTCAGCAAGTATTATGTCAACGGCGTGGCGGTCAGCGTCATCGCCGAGCGGGTGCAGTATTACGATGCCGACGGCAAACTGGTGACCGAATCTTTCAAGGACTACACCAAGAAGACCCTGCTCAAAGAGTTTGCCACCCTCGATGCCTTCACCAAGCGCTGGCAAGCCGCCGAACGCAAGCAAGCCATCATGGATGAATTGGCTCAGGCGGGCGTGCTGTGGGAGGTGTTGGA
>NZ_JRJY01000126.1:0-284 GCF_000801015.1 Aeromonas sp. ZOR0001
GATAACTACCGCTGCCCCATCCCCGAGCGCTTCCTGTGGCGCAACTGGGCGGCCGATAGTGAAGGGCTGACAGGCGATGCCCTGCTCGATTTCGTCAACAACGACCTGTTCGACAGCCTGAAAAACCAGCCTGCCAATATCGATCTCAACCCCCGTGGCTATGTGGTGAAAGAGGCGTTCAGCGATGCCTTCAACTACATGAAGAACGGCACCCTGCTCAAGCAGGTGATTAACAAGCTAAACGAGATCGACTTCACCGACAGCAGTGAGCGCCACCTGTTTGG
>NZ_JRJY01000083.1:0-516 GCF_000801015.1 Aeromonas sp. ZOR0001
ATGAAGATTGACATGAAAAAGACCAAAATTGTCTGCACCATCGGTCCGAAGACCGAATCCAAAGAAATGCTGGCCAAAATGCTGGACGCCGGCATGAACGTCATGCGCCTGAACTTCTCCCACGGTGACTACGCCGAGCACGGCAGCCGCATCAGCAACCTGCGCGCTGTGATGGCCGAGACCGGCAAGCACGCAGCGATCCTGCTGGACACCAAGGGTCCGGAAATCCGTACCATGAAGCTGGAAGGCGGCAACGACGTCGCGCTGGTCGCTGGCCAGACTTTCACCTTCACCACCGACCAGACCGTGGTTGGCAACAAAGACAAAGTGGCCGTGACCTATGCAGGTTTCGCCAACGATCTGCGCGTCGGCAACCGCATCCTGGTTGATGACGGCCTGATCGGTCTGGACGTTATCGAAATCACCGAGCGCGAAGTTATCTGTAAAGTGCTGAACAACGGTGACCTGGGCGAGAACAAAGGCGTTAACCTGCCGGGCGTCTCCATCAAGCTGCCG
>NZ_JRJY01000144.1:0-1378 GCF_000801015.1 Aeromonas sp. ZOR0001
CCTAATGGGATGGTCTGCTCCATCCAACCCGCTATGCTGGAGCCAGCATCAAGGAGGCTCATCATGACGCAAGCGCAGATTTACATTTACGGGATCGATTTAGGCAAAAATTGGTTTCACTTGGTGGCGATGGATCGCATGGGGCAGGTATTGACCAAGCAAAAGCTCACTCGTTCACAACTGAAACAGTTCATCAGTACGACTCCCCCCTGTCGGGTTGCCTTCGGGGCATGTCCCGGTTCGCAATACTGGGGGCGCCTGTTTCAACAGGCGGGGTTCGAACCCAAGATTATCCCTGCCCAATTTGTGAAGCCCTACCTCAAATCAAACAAGAATGACTTCAACGATGCTACCGCTATTGCCGAGGCTGGTAGCAGAGGCACTATGCGCTGTGTCCCGTTGAAATCTCATGAACAACTGGCATTGCAGCGACTCATCGCGTCCGTCAGCCTTTCATCGTCGAACGTACCACCACTGTCAATCAGATGCGAGCGTTGCTGCTGGAATATGGGCTCACCGTGCCAGTCGGCAGAAAAGTCTTCGAGCGCGCCCTACCGGCGATCCTTGAAGATGCCGAGAATGGCTTGCCTGACTTTATCCACGCCCTGGTATTACGCCTGAGAGAACGGTGGCAACAGCTGGATACTCAGATTGATGACATGAGCCTCATGCTCGGACAAGCCTCCAGCGCATCAGGTTTGTGCCAAAAAATCAGTACCGTCCCCGGTATTGGACCGATTGTCTCAACCGCGTTGATTGCCGCGATTGGCAATGGCTCACAATTCAAGAAAGCCCGCGACCTGTCAGCCGGTCCCCAGGCAATATTCAACGGGCGGCAAATCTTCGCTCGGCGGGATCAGTAAGCGTGGCAATAGCTATTTAAGGCAAATGGTTATTCAGGGCGCCAAAGCGCTAAAAATTCACATGAAGCGCGACAAATCATCGTTAGGCGAATGGATCGCCAGGCTGGAGGCCGGCCATCACCATCATGTGGTACTTATCGCCCTGGCCAACAAGATAATGCGAATTTGCTGGAAAGTGCTGACATCCGGCAGGGATTACCAACCGTATCCCGACGCAAGCTCAGCCGTTTAACAGATAGAACTCATACCCGGTTTTGCGGGCCCAAAACAGATGACAGAAGCGTTTACCCCACGACATTGCAGCCTGGCTAAAAAAGCAGTCTCTTGTGACTGATAGCTTTATTAGGACGACGACGTGCGGCTCCCATCAAGGCCAGAGCCGGAAAACGGCTCACAGACAGGCCGGATACATTGACACAAACGACTTCTGGAAATCAGTTGAAGCCTGCAGATAAGGAGCAGATCATACATTTTTATGATGTCGCGCTCCATGTTGGCTTGTGCGAGAGCGTTGC
>NZ_JRJY01000166.1:0-39480 GCF_000801015.1 Aeromonas sp. ZOR0001
AGGCGCTGGGGCGCCCTATGCAACACGTAATTGGGACATAGCCTAAAAATATTAGAAATACCCATGAGTCTCTGGAAAAGTAGATTAAAAAACACCCAGCCATGTTCTTCCTCTTTCCTGCTCATCAGGTATAATCCGCCATCTTTTTTTGCATCAGTGACCAGCGACCCCCCTATGACTGTCAACCGTTTTGACCCCAGCTCAGACAGCCTGACGCCTGCAACCACGCAGGCTCAGCCATTGGACAACCAACCTGTCCAACAAGCGACTTCCAGCATTATTAGGTCTCACCACCCAAGGATTGGTTTTGTGAGCTTGGGTTGCCCCAAAAACCTGGTCGATTCAGAACGCATCCTGACCCAGCTGCGTACCGAAGGGTACGATGTGGTGCCCAGCTATGACGATGCCGAGCTGGTCGTCGTCAACACCTGCGGCTTTATCGACAGCGCCGTGCAAGAGTCGCTGGAAGCGATCGGCGAAGCGCTGGCCGAGAACGGCAAGGTGATCGTCACCGGCTGCCTTGGTGCCAAAGAGAATCAGATCCGCGAGATCCATCCCAAGGTGCTCGAGATCACCGGCCCCCACGCCTATGAAGAGGTGCTGGGTCATGTCCACAAATATGTGGAGAAGCCGCAGCACAACCCCTTCACCAGTCTGGTTCCGGCCCACGGCGTCAAGCTGACCCCGCGCCACTACGCCTATCTGAAGATTTCCGAGGGCTGCAACCACCGCTGCACCTTCTGCATCATCCCCTCCATGCGCGGGGATCTGGTGAGCCGCCCCATCGGCGACGTGCTGGCAGAAGCCAAGCGCCTGAAAGAGGCGGGCGTGAAGGAGCTGCTGGTTATCTCCCAGGACACCTCCGCCTACGGCGTCGATGTGAAACACCGCACCGGTTTCTACGACGGCATGCCGGTCAAGACCAGCATGGTCGCCCTGTGCGAAGAGCTGGCCAAGCTCGATATCTGGGTACGTCTGCACTACGTCTACCCCTACCCGCACGTAGATGACGTCATCCCGCTGATGCGCGATGGCAAGGTACTGCCCTACCTCGATATTCCGTTACAGCACGCCAGCCCGCGCATCCTGAAACTGATGAAACGCCCGGGTACCGTCGAGCGCACCCTGGAGCGGATCCAGAAGTGGCGCGAAATCTGCCCGCAGATCACCCTGCGCTCCACCTTTATCGTTGGCTTCCCGGGCGAGACCGAGGAAGATTTCCAGATGCTGCTGGACTTTATCGACAAGGCGGAGCTGGATCGGGTCGGCTGCTTCAAATACAGCCCGGTCGAAGGGGCGCTGGCCAACGAGCTGCCGGATCCGGTACCGGAAGAGGTACAGGAAGAGCGCTTCCAGCGCTTTATGGAGCTGCAACAGCAGGTCTCCATCCGCAAGCTGGCCCGTAAAGTGGGTCAGGAGATGACCGTTATCATCGACGAAGTGGACGAAGAGGGCGCCACTGGCCGCTCCTTCGCCGATGCACCGGAGATCGACGGTCTGGTCTACCTCAACGGCGAAACCGGCCTCAAGCCGGGGGACATGGTCAAGGTGCGGATCGACGAATCCGACGAATATGACCTGTGGGCCAGCCTGATCAGCTAATTCAGGCTCTACCAGCCAAATGAAAAAAGCGCCTGCGGGCGCTTTTTTATTGGCTCAATATCGCAGGCAAAACCGCTGGCCTAGCTCAAATCATGGAGCGCCTTGCCAAGGGGCGGCGTGAGGCGCAAGTCAGAGAAGCACACTGCCAGCCCCTGCCGCTCCGGCGTGCAGCACATCACCCCGATAAAGCAGCGTTCGCCTGGCGGGAAAGGGGCGAGGCGCAGCAGCGGCCACACCTTGCCATCGGTGGAGTATTGCAAACGCAGGCAATCGGCCAGCCGGGTCAACCGCAACCAGAAGCGGCGCGGATTGCCGGGGAAAATACCGGTGGCCCAGTCAGAGCGCGGATTGGTCAGCACGCTGCCGATCATCGGCTGGGCATCATTGTACTCGATCCCCGCTTTCAGCCAGTGCTCGTCGTCTTGCAACAGCATCAGCCCCGCCTGATCGTAGAGGGTGGTGAACTCCCCCTCGACGCAGACCTGAAAGGTAAACTCCCCCGCCACCTCGCAGCCATAAACATGCCCGCTGTGGCGCTCGAAGCCATACCAGGTGCCGCGCCAAAAATCGGTCTGCTGGTCTGTCACCACCTGCAAACCGTCGTCTGTCTGATGCCACTGGGCCGGTTCATTGAGCCAGCGCCATTGCGTCCCTTCCATCATCCTGCTTTGCTCCCTTATCCCGCGTAATCCCGCAAAAATGGGGCTCGCCAACGCCTCGTCCGGTCACGACAGGTCATGGCTGCGCCTCTGCGGAACCTATAAAAGGAGTCAATAGTGTCGCTATTACCGCCCCGATACAAGGTTTGTGCGTTGCGCCATCAGTGCGCCCCAAAAAGCGCGGGGGGCCTGATGGCCCCCCGCAAACACACCGGATGAGAAAATGCCTTACTTGGCAGCGCTATCCTTCACGCACTTCTGGATAAAGCTGTTCTTGGCCGCGCCAGCCAGCTTCTTGTCGGCCGCCGCCTTCTCGCACTTGGCCGCCGGATCGATCGCCGCGCCCGTCTTCACGCACTTCTGGATAAAGCTGTTCTTGGCCGCACCGGCCAGCTTCTTGTCGGCGGCCGCCTTCTCGCACTCGCCGGTCGCGGCGCCAGCGGCATCTTTCACGCACTTGCCGACAAAGCTGGTCTTGGCGGCGCCGTTAAGCTTTTTGGCCGCGGCCTGCGCCTCGCACTGCAACTGGGCTGTGTCGTTGGCAAAGACCGGATTGGCCAGCAGCACGCTGCCGCAGAGCAGGCCGAACAGGATGGTACGCTTCATGGGAGATCTCCTCTCTATCTGGTGATGTGTTTGCATGGTCATATTTGCATGACGGTGTGTTGCAAATGGCTGTGATTACAACAGCTGATTGTTGCCGCAGATCCCCCGCCTCGCCAGCTTGGGAGCGGAGCACAGAGCAACTATCGCCCGCACTATAGCGCCGATTGCCGGAGCGGGATTGCCCCCAGCCAACCCTTCCTCAGCGGCAAGCCCGCCCCCTACTTTCCCGCCACGCCTGCCAACCCCAATAAAATCAAGGGCCATGGGAATCCTGTCTCCAGCTCCCTCCTTTTATTGAGCTAGCGCAAAAAAACAGTCATTACTGATAGTTACGTCACTTTTTGACTAGTGCGACCAGATTCGATTGGCTTAACATGGCCATCTGGTACCTATTCATCAGTGATGGGTTGCTACCCTCGCTGGTTAATGGAGCATATTGGAAGCTGTAATCCACGGGCGGTAGCGTGGGTTTTGCACAGTGATTGATGCATTGCGTAGGTTGGCGCTGAGCGTAGCGAAGCCCAACACGTATGCCTCCGGTTAGTTGGTTCCCATTTCGTGTAACCGAACAGACCGAATATTTCACCCCGATACCGGAAAGGAGAACCATGCGCTATCGCCGAGCAACAACCAGTGGGGCATGTTGGTTCTTCACCGTCAACCTGGCTGACCGACAGCAGGATCTGCTGGTACGTCATATCGACCTGCTGCGCGAAGTGACCCGCCACGTCAAACAACAACATCCATTCGAGATCATTGCCATGGTGGTGATGCCGGATCATCTCCATGCCATTTGGCAACTACCGCCGGGTGACAGTGACTATCCCATGCGCTGGTCTCTGATCAAGGCCGGCTTTTCGCGGGGCATTGCCAAAACAGAGCGGATACGGGAGAGCCGACTCAGAAAACGGGAACGCGGTATCTGGCAACGCCGTTATTGGGAGCATCTGATCCGGGATGACAAGGATCTGCAAGCCCATGTCGATTACATCCATTTCAATCCGGTCAAACATGGTTATTGTGCCAAACCTGTCGATTGGCCTTACTCCTCCATTCATCGCCATATCGCCGCAGGATGGATAACGCCAGATTGGGCCATTAATAGTGACTCGGGTCGGGAATAATCGGCTCGGAATGTGTTGTAGGTTGGCGCTGAGCGTAGCGAAGCCCAACAAACGGGATATATGACTTTCCAAACAAGATGAATTTTGACCATATAAAATCAAAAACCGAATTTAGCTTTCTCGGTAAACGTTGGGCTTCACTTCGTTCAGCACCAACCTACGAGATTTAGCCAAACATATGGGGTCATGCCTATTGACAAAATTTTGTCGGCAAGATGACACCATATTCTCTTATTAACTTCACATAATCGAAATAGGAGCAACAATGCCAATTGTCAGTTTACTTTCGTCTGAGGATAATGCGGCTCCAGCCATAGCAACAGCATCAGTTCAAGCACAAAGAATTGGGAAGGCACTGAGGGAACGCTTTCAAGAAAATATTCATAAACGCGAATGTGAACCTAGCTCAAAAGACTATGATATAAAAATGGCCTCAAGGTCTATTGCGGCATTCTGTATTTATCATCTTGGTTCCTGTGACGACATCTCTGCAGCAAAATCAGTTTGTGATAGCTCAGATGATGGTGGAATAGATGCCATTTTTATAAATAACAATGAAAAGATTATGGTGGTAGTACAGTCTAAGTTCAATCAATCTGGTAGCGCCACATGGAATAAACGTGACTTTCTAGATTTTAAAGATGCATGTAATCGTCTTCAAAAAAGTGAATTTGAGAGATTCGATGACATATTAAAAATAAAAGCGGATGATATTAATAATGCTTTAGACTCCATAGACTATACCATTATGTTTGTAATGGCACATACTGGAAAGCGAGGAGCAGCCTCAACGATTTTACATGATATGCAGGAGTGGCAAAAGGAACTAAATGTTTCAGCTTCTGTACAAGATGGAACTCCTTATTCTGAGCTTCCCTTCCAAGTTCATCTAATCTCAGCTGAAGACATTGTAACTTGGATGCATAAGCAAAATAACGATACAATTGATTTAAGTGATGTTGAAATCGAAAATTATGGCAAAACAGAGTATCCATACCCAGCATATTATGGAATGGTTAGTGGGGAACAGATCCATGAATGGTGGAATACCCATTCAAGAAAGCTATTTTCTAAAAACATTAGAAACATGCTTGGTAAAACCGATGTCAATGAATCAATAACTGATACCGCATTGAATAGCCCTGAAAACTTCTGGTATTACAACAATGGTATCACTGTACTAGTCAGAGCAATTGAAGCATATAGAAGAAACAATGATAATAATCGAACTATTGGGCGCTTTAATTTTCACGATATAAGCGTTATTAACGGTGCCCAAACAGTTAGCAGCATAGGCCTTCTTGGTGATAGTAATCCCGATGCTATTTCGAAAATAAAAGTTTCAACACGATTTATATGTATACCGGATGATAACAGCCCTATCGAAAATGCAATCACTCGCGCTAATAACCATCAAAATAAAGTGCTCGGTAGAGACTTTGCATCTCAACAGAAAGAGCAAATACGATTAAAGGATGAGCTTATAATAGAGAAATACTCTTACCAATTACTCCGAGGGGAAAGTGATAACAAATCTAATAGCAGAGTAATTGAAATTGATGATGCATTAGATGGTCTTGCATGCTTGACGTTGAATCCAACAGCAATTGCGACGCTAAAGAGTAACAGAGGTAAGTTTTTTGATAATTTAGATGGCAGTCTATATAGAATGGTTTTCAACCAAAGCGTGAGTGGGATAAAGTTAATCAATGCAGTGACCGCAAATAGAATAAATGAAAAGCTTATTAAAAGATTATTATCTCAAACAGATTATCAATCATACAAAAAACGATATGGCATACTGACTCACGCTAACAGGGTTATATCCGCCATTATCATGAGCAAAATACCACAAATTAAAGAATCAAAAAACATTATCACGCTAGATGAAAGTTTCATTGAAGGTAAGCTTGAAGAGACGCTTACTAAAATTGAAAATCTCATTCAAACAGATTATCCAACGGCATACCCTGCTAGATTTTTCAGTAATGTAGAGAAAATATCGGAAACCATTATTTACTGTAACAATTGATTTTTTAAGTTTCTATCAACAAACATAGCCAGCTATTAACCACAACATAGGTGGTTAATAGCTGAAACAGCTCACGCACAACTACTTTTCTCAATTAAAAATTTTTCTTTTTGGCCGATGTTAATACCCGAAACATCTAGTATGAGGCAACGCTACAGATTAATTTAAATACCCCATGACTACCTGAATCAAAGGATTGGTGGCACAGGCATTAATGCTCTTTACTGGTCTACTTCCTCCCCCCCCCCAACCAATACTCTCTTTCAATCCCCATACCCACTACAAGCCAGGAATCGTGGAACATCAGCCGCAGATCGGCCTTGGATTACCTTTTCCTATGCAAAAAACAAAATCCCCCATTAATGGGGGATTTTTATTTCTATCGATTAGCTCACGGCTAAAGCTCAAGCCAGCAGAAAGGCCCTTAACCGAGCAAACTCAGCTGACAAATTAACGGAGAGCAGCGGCAGCTCGGCATGCTTGGCGAGCGGGCCGGGCAGCGGTACATCGAGATTGAGGATCTCGTCCACCGACTCCTTGAACTTGGCGGGATGGGCGGTGCAGAGGAACACCCCCACTTCATCCTCGGCCAGCTGTTCCCCCAGCAGATCCCAGGCAATGGCGCCGTGGGGTTCGCAGAGGTAATCCAGCTGGTGCAGCCGTTTCAACGCATCACGAGTCTGGGCGTCGTCACGCATGCCGGAGCCCAGAGTCTCCAGCGCCCAGCCCTTACGACGGCAGAGTTCTTCCACTCGTGGCCAGTTGTTGGGGCGGCTGACATCCATGGCGTTCGACAGGGTTGCAACCGTCTGGTGCGGCTCCCACTGACCGGTTTTCAGGTAGCGCGGCACGGTGTCGTTGGCGTTGGTGGCGGCGATAAAGCGCTTCACCGGCAGCCCCAGCGCCTTGGCAATCAAGCCTGCGGTGAGGTTGCCGAAGTTGCCGGACGGCACGCTGATCACCGCCTTGGCGCGATCGGCTTTCGGCAGCTGGGCCACCGCTTCGAAGTAGTAGCAAACCTGCGCCAGCAGACGGCTGATATTGATGGAGTTGGCGGAGTTGAGGCCAATGGCCTTCTTCAGCGCCTCGTCGTCAAAGGCCTGTTTTACCAGCGCCTGACAGGCATCGAAGTCGCCATCGATGGCGATGGTGCGGATATTGCCGCCGAGGGTGCAGAAGAGCTTCTCCTGCAAGGGGCTGATCTTGCCCTTGGGATAGAGGATCACCACCTCGATCCCCTCCAGCCCGTAGAAGGCGTGGGCCACGGCGGCGCCGGTGTCGCCGGAGGTGGCGGTGAGGATAGTAATTTTGTCGTTGGTGCGGAAGGCCGCGAGGCATTGGGCCATAAAGCGGCCGCCGAAATCCTTGAAAGCCAGGGTCGGGCCGTGGAACAGCTCAAGGGCATAAGTGCCATCTTTGAGTTTCACCAGCGGCGCCGGGAAGGTGAAGGCGGCATTGATCAGCTCGCTCACCTTGGCGGCGGGCACTTCGTCCCCCAACAGGTGGCTCAGGATGCGAGCAGAGCGCTCGGCCAGCGGCAGATCGAGCAGGGCATCCACATCGGCGAGCGGCTCGAGTTGTTCGGGGAAGAAGAGCCCCTGTTCGCGACCCAAGCCCTGACGCACCGCCTGCGCGAAGCTCACCTGTTCGCTGTTGTCCTTGATGTTGTAGAGATTCATAGCTCGCTTCCTGTTACCCGTGCCCCGGCCATGTCCAGTTTGCAGACCCGGGCAAATCCATCTTCGTTCTGCACGAAATGTGCTTCCATCCAATCCTTCATCCGCTCGGCCTGCGCCAGATCCTTCATCACCACAAACACGGTGGGACCGGAGCCGGAGATGCCGGTAGCCAGCGCCCCGTTCTGGGCCGCCTGCGCCCGCACCTCGTTAAAGCCTTCGATCAGCGCCGCGCGGTAAGGTTCGGCAATCACGTCTTTCAAGACGCTCGCCGCCAAGCCCTCCTGCCCGGTGTAGCTGGCGTGAACAAAGGCGGCCAGGCGACGACCGTAGGTGAGGCAATCCTGACGGCGATATTGG
Organism: Aeromonas sp. ZOR0001; assembly: GCF_000801015.1. Lineage (NCBI taxonomy): Bacteria > Pseudomonadati > Pseudomonadota > Gammaproteobacteria > Aeromonadales > Aeromonadaceae > Aeromonas > Aeromonas sp. ZOR0001. The sequence continues at coordinate 8,060 of NZ_JRJY01000166.1, forward strand.
GCAGGCAGGATGGCGCGGGCGGCAGCGGTAGAGACCACTGTGCCCGGATAGCAGACCACCCAGTACCACTGCTCAAACACCGGGATGCGCTGACTGATGACGCCGTGCTCTTCCAGCACCAGCTGCATGCCGCCCAGATAGCAGGGGGCCACGTTGTCGTAGTGAACGGAGCCGGAGATCTTGCCTTCCATCTCCCCCATCAGCAGCAGCATGTCGTGCTCATTGAGCGGTTCGCCGTGGAAGGCGTTGAGCCCCTCAAGGGCCGCCACCACGCTGCAGGCGCTGGAACCCAGACCCGAGCCGACGGGCAGGTTCTTCTCCAGCACCATTTCGAGGGGCTGGAGTTTAAGGCCGCGCTTCTCCAGCGCCTCGCCATAGGCAACCCAGCAGTCATGGAGGATATTCTTTTTCGGATCGTCCGGCAGCTTGTGGGCGTAGCGGCCCACAGAGGACAGCGCAAAAGTCACGTCTGCCGCTTTTACCTGCACCCGATCGCCGAGCAGAGAGCCATCCACGGGAGCGAGCGCCGCCCCCAGTACATCGAATCCCACGCTCAGGTTGGCGCTGGAGGCGGGCGCGTAGGCGACTACGCTGCCGCCTTCAGTCATATAAGAGGGGTACATGTCTGAACTCATGCTTATAGCTCCTGCTTCCAGTTCTGGGTGCGCAGCACGTCGGCAAAGACGCCCGCCGCAGTCACTTCGGTACCGGCGCCATAGCCACGCAGCACCAGCGGGATCGGCTGGTAGTAGGTGGAGAAGAAGGCGAGCGCGTTCTCCCCATCTTTGACCTTGAACAGCGGCTCGTCGCCACCGACCGCCTTGATGGCGACCTTGCACTTGCCACCCTCGATGGAACCCACATAGCGCAGCACCTTGCCTTCACGCTGGGCGGCGGCGAACTGGTCGCGGAACCAGCCGTCGGCCTCCGGCAGGCGGGCCATAAAGGCTTCCACGTCGCCGCTCACGTCAAATCCGGGCGGCAGCGCCTGCTCCACCTCGACATCGGAGAGCTCCAGCGCCATGCCCGCCTCGCGGGCCAGAATGAGCAGCTTGCGCGCCACATCCATGCCGTTGAGATCGTCGCGGGGATCCGGCTCGGTAAAGCCGTTGCTGCGAGCGATCTTGGTGGCTTCAGAGAAGGCCATCCCCTCATCCAGCTTGCCGAAGATAAAGGAGAGCGAACCGGACAGAATGCCGTCGAAGGCACGCAGCTTGTCACCAGCCTTGATAAGGTTTTGCAGGTTCTCGATAACCGGCAGACCGGCGCCGACGTTGGTCTCGTACAGGAACTTGCGACGAGTCTGACGGGCGGTGCGGCGCAGCGCCTTGTAGTAATCGAGCGAGCCGGTGTTGGCCTTCTTGTTCGGAGTGACCACATGGAAACCGGCGGCCAGGAAGTCGGCATACTGGACGGCTACAGCCTCGGAGGAGGTGCAGTCGACGATCACCGGGTTGATGATGTGGCTATCTTCCACCAGCTTTTTCACCCCTTCCAGCGAGAAGCTGTCGCGGGCTTCCACCAGCTGTTCGCGCCAGTTGGCGAGGTTCAGGCCATCCTTGTTGACCGCCATCTGGCGGCTGTTGGCGATGCCGACCACGCGAAGGCCAGTGCCCTGCTCGGCCAGTACCGGTTGCTGGCGGGCGATCTGATCCACCAACGCCGCACCGACGCCACCGACACCGACCACAAACAGGTCGATAAACTGCTGGCTGCCAAAGAAGTTCTGGTGGCACGCCTTGATGGCTTCCGCCACCTTGCGATCCCGCACCACCGCCGAGATGGAGCGCTCGCTCGACCCCTGCGCGATGGCGACGATATTGATGGAGGCTTGCGCCAGCGAAGTGAAGAAGCGGGCCGCCATCCCCTTGCTGGTGCGCATGCCGTCACCGATAAGGGAGATGATCGCCAGATCGCTGATGATATCCAGCGGCTCCAGCAGCTGGTTTTTGAACTCCAGCTCGAACTCGCGCTCCAGCACCTTGCGGGTCTTCTCACTGTCGTAGCTATGGATACAGAAGCTGACGCTGTACTCGGAAGATGACTGGGTGATCAGCACGATACTGACCCCGGCGCGGGAGACGGCGGAGAAGATGCGACCGGCCATGCCGACCATTCCCTTCATGCCGGGACCGGAGACGTTGAACATGCACATGCCGGAGAGATCCGAGATGGCCTTCACTTTCAGGTCATCGTCACCGCTCTCGGGGCCGATCAGGGTGCCCGGTCCCTGCGGGTTGAAGCTGTTCTTGATAAGGCAGGGAATATGGAACTGGGCCACCGGCGCGATGGTTTTCGGGTGCAGCACCTTGGCGCCGAAGTAGGAGAGCTCCATCGCCTCCTTGTAGGAGAGGGTTTTCAGCAGGTAGGCATCCGGTACCAGACGGGGATCGCAGCTGTAGCAGCCCTCGACGTCAGTCCAGATCTCGCAGCACTCGGCATCGACACAGGCGGCCAAGACGGCTGCGGAGTAGTCGGAGCCGTTGCGACCCAGCAGCACGGTCTCGCCCTTGTCGCTGCCGCCGGTAAAGCCCGGCATCAGGTAAAGACAGTCGCTACGCAGCCCTTTGGCGGAAAAGCGCAGGCGGGACGCTTCGATATCGACATGGGCTTCCAGATAGCCGCCGTCGGTGGCCAGCAGCTCTTCCGGTACGATCAGCTCCAGATCCAGACCGCGCACCCGCAGCAGTTCGTGCATAAAGGCGATGGAGAGGTTCTCGCCACGGCTCAGAATGCGTGCCTGCACGTTATCCGGGCAGAGCCCCAGCAGACGGATGCCCTGCATCAGCCGCTCCACCTGATCCAGCTCGGCGGTGAGACGGGCCAGCAGCGCCCTGTCATCGAGCGCCGGATAGGCCGCCTTCAACCCGGCCAGCAGGCGGGAGAAGATGCCGTTGACTTCAAACAGGGTGGAACTGGCATCCATGCCGCGGCTGGTCTGTTCCACCAGCGCCACCAGATGATTGGTCACCTTGGCAGGTGCAGAGAGCACCAGGGCTACCTGAGATTGGCCGTGGGTGTTGACCGCAATATCGGCCACCCGTAAAAAACGTTCTGCATCGGCCAGTGAAGACCCGCCAAATTTCAACACTCTCATCGCTTTCTCTCCCTGTAAATCTATGAAATTCAATCTAAAAACCAATCCAACAAAAAGGCCCGTACTGGGTGGGTACGGGCCTTTTCTGATTTCTGTGCTTGTTCGTCAGCGCATCAACCGGCCCCAGTGCCACCTGTGGTGGTACCGGTAATAATGGTGGTGGTGATGACGTTGGTGAATAACTGCATGACGAACACTCGTTGACGAAGCTGGCTTTTAGCAATACCGCGGCGGGCGGCGGGCTGTCAACTTAAACCTCTTTGCCAAGTTTGCGCGCAAGGTCTTTGCAGAGCAGGTGGAGCATGTTCAAATCCCGCTGCGGCAGCATGGGTACCCGGTCCATCACCCATTGATGCAGTTTTTCATCCTGCGAAACTCCGAGTTCACCCAGCAATTCTGCTGTTTTGCTTTTCAACACACGAACCTGCCCAGCGTTATCAAAATTTTCTGCTACCGCAGTGGCGCCGTCGGCGTTCAGCTCATCCATCAGCTGACTCATCTCGTAGGCGTAGAGCATGATCGCCTGCCCCAGATTGAGAGACGGGTAGCTCACCTTGAGGGGCAGATAGCTGATGAGATCGACTTCGGCCAGCTGCTCGTTGGAGAGCCCCGACTCCTCGCAGCCAAAGACGATGGCCACCTTGTTGAGGGAAGGCTTGCTGCGGATCTGCTCGCGGATCTCCCCCGGCGTGAGGTAGTGCTGGTAGCGACCGCGCTCACGGGCGGTGGTGGCGATCACCAGATCCATGTCAGCCAGCGCCTCGGGCAGGGTATCGAACGCCTCGGCCTGAGCCAGGATCTCCTGAGCGCCGTGAGCTACCCAGCTCGCCTCCTCCTCTTCGTGTACCCGGCTCGCTACCAGTCGCATGGCATCGAATCCCATGGTTTTCATGGCGCGGGCAGCCGCCCCCACATTCGCAGGTCGGGCAGGTGCCACCAGGACAAAATAGAGCTTCATCGGGTTTCCTCACAGGCCGGACGGCCTCTCAAACAGACAGCAAACAGTCGCTAAACCATCACCAAAACAGGGGCGCAATCTACCGTTTATCCCCGAAAATTGCCACTTGAACAGACGTTTGAATGTTGCGATAGTGGCCTGACGTGTGAACAAATTACACCCAATCCTTCGCGCTATCGGCCCGACAGATCACAAGGAAGAGAGAGATGCAGCAGCCATTGGAACAGGCCGTCGCCGAGACTATCTTGCAACGCTTCGAGTCGTTTTACAGCCGGTTTCTCGAGATAACCCAGGGCAGCAAGAGCCGCTTCGAGAACAGTGACTGGCTGGGGGTGCAGCTCGCCGGGCGCGAGCGAATTCGCCTCTATGACCACCATGTGGGGGCTACCGCCAGCTCCATCCGCCAGATGATGGGGGAGCACCACGCAACTCAGGAGCTGCTCAAGCGGGTCAAAAGCGCCTTCAGCGATCTGCTGCCCCGTTGTGACAACTTCGAGGTGGCGGAGTCCTTCTTCAACTCCGTCTATCGCCGGATCTTTCGCCATCGCAATATCCGCGACGAAAACCTCTATATCCACCCCTTTGTCAGCCGTGGCGAAAAACCGGACCTGAGCGCCCTGCTGCGGATCTATCGCACCGATCTCGCCCACCTGCCGCAGACGTTGAGCCAGCTTTTGGGGGATTACAGTTTCACCCTCCCCTACGAGGACAAGCAGCGGGATATTGTCGACATCCACCGCCATCTTGCCGAGAACGGCCCGCAAATCATCCATGATGAGCCGTTTGCCATCGAACTCTTGAAAGAGGTGTTCTACCGCAACAAGGGGGCCTATCTGGTGGGGCTGATCCGGGTAAAAGATCAGGTCTTCCCCTTTATCCTGCCCCTACTCAGCACCGGCCACAGCATCTATGTCGACACCGTCATCTTTGAGCCGGATCTCGCCTCCATCGTGTTTGGCTTCGCCCGCGCCTACTTTATGGTTTATGCCCGCGAACCGGCACTGTTTGTCGCCTTCCTGCGCCAAATCATGCCCCACAAGCCCGATTACGAGATCTACAACGCCATCGGCTGCCAGAAGCACGGCAAGACCGAGCTCTATCGCCACTACCGCCACCATCTGGCCCAGAGTCGGGATCAGTTCATCATCGCTCCCGGCATCAAGGGGATGGTGATGAGCGTGTTCACCCTCCCCTCCTACGATGTGGTGTTCAAGGTGATAAAAGACGAGTTCACTCCCCCGAAGGATGTGAGCCACGAGCAGGTGAAAGCGAAATACCGGCTGGTAAAACAGCACGATCGGGTTGGCCGGATGGCCGATACCCAGGAGTTCACCAACTTCGAGTTTCCGCTGGATCGCATCTCGCCCGAACTCCTTGCCGAGCTCAAGACGGTGGCACCGTCGGCCCTCACCATCAGCGACGACAAGCTGGTGATCAAGCACCTCTATACCGAGCGCAAGATGATCCCCCTCAACCTCTATCTGGACAAGGCGGACGAGCAGCAGACCCGCCTTGCGCTGGAGGAGTACGGCAATGCCATCAAGCAGCTGGCGGCGGCCAACATCTTCCCGGGGGACATGCTGTTCAAGAACTTTGGCGTCACCCGCCACGGCCGGGTGGTCTTCTACGACTACGACGAGATCTGCTACATGACGGAGTGCAACTTCCGCCAGATCCCGCCGCCGCGCTACCCCGAGGATGAGTGGAGCGCCGAGCCCTGGTACTCGGTGGCCCCCAACGACATCTTCCCCGAGGAGTTCGCCACCTTCCTGCTGCAAAAGCCGCAGGTGCGGGAGATCATGCTGCAGCTGCACAAGGAGATGTTCGACGCCAACTACTGGAAGATGCTGCAGAGCAACATCAAGGTGGGGGTGTTCGAAGATGTCTACCCCTACCGGCGCAAGAAACGCTTCAAATACCAGCGCGGCGGCTGATCCCGCAGCGCCCGCGCACATCGCAGCAACGAAAACGGGGGGGCCAAAGCCACCCCGTTTTGCTATCCGCTTGCGCCTTAACTGCCGCGACGGCGGATCACCCCCTCCTGCATGGTGCTCGCCACCAGCATGCCATCACGGGTAAAGAACTGACCGCGCACCAGACCACGACCGCTGCTGGCGCTCGGGCTGTCTACCACGTAGAGCAGCCAGTCGTCGAAGCGGAAATCCCGGTGGAACCACATGGAGTGATCGATGGTGGCCACCTGCATATCCGGCTCCCAATACGACACCCCGTGGGGCTGCAGCGAGGTGAGCAGGAAGTTGAAGTCGGAGGCGTAGGCCAGCAGGTATTTGTGCACCCGCAGATCGTCCGGCATCTGACCGTTGGCCTTGAACCAGACGTGACGCACCGGATCCTGCACCGTCGGCCGAATAGGGTCGACCAGCGTCACCGGACGCATCTCGATGGGCTGCTCGCAGAGGATCTTGTCGCGCAGGGAGGCCGGGATCAGGTTCTCGTAGGGGCGCACCAGCTCAAGCTCGCTCTTGAGCTCCTCCGGCGGAGTGATGCCGGTGGGCATCTGTGCCTGATGCTCGAAACCATCGGCCGGCACCTGAAACGAGGCGTTGAGATAGAAGATGGGCTTGCCGCCCTGAATCGCCTTGACCCGGCGGGTGGAGACGGTCTGGCCGTCACGGATATTCTCCACGTCATAGACGATGGGACGGGTCACATCCCCCGGACGCAGGAAGTAGGAGTGAAAACTGTGAACCTGACGGCCGGTCTCGACCGTCTGCTTGGCAGCTGACAAGGCCTGCCCCATTACCTGTCCGCCAAACACGGCCCGCAGACCGAGATCCTGGCTCTGGCCCCGAAACAGGCCCTCCTCGATTTTTTCCAGCGCCAGCAACGCCAGCAGCTCATCAAGTACCTTGCTCATTGTTCACTCCTCTATCAGAGCCGCACAGGCTAACAAGCTCACCGGAGCAGAGCAACCGCCACAGCCCCTTCCGCCCGCCAAAGGGAACGCCAAGGGCCATACACCGCGACCAGCAGCATTTATCGAGTCTGTTTTTTCCCTACCGAAACCGCTACGCTGTCAGCAATCGATAGAGGTGAGATCACCCGCCATGCACATCCGTTATCCGGTCACGCCCTCTGCCCCTTATCGCCTCCGCTCGTCCCTTCGCCTTCGTGCCAACCTGTTTGCTCTTTCGCTGCTCCCAGCCGCCACTGTGCAGAGCGCGGTAATTATCACCGGCGAATTGCCCCCCTACTCTTCAGCGACGCTGGCCAATGGCGGCGAGCTGGCAAGCAAGGTGCTCACCACTCTCAAAGCGGCAGGCCACCCGGATCTGAGGGTCTCCTACCAGCCCTGGCCGAGGGGGCTTAAAAACATCGAGCTGGGCAACGCCATCGCCGCCTTCCCCTTTACCTGGACCAACGAGCGCAGCAACTCCCTGTTGTTCAGTACCCCCATCGCCTTCGATATCCAGTCCTGGTACACCACGCCCGACAAGAAGGGGCTGGAATCCCCGCCCTGGCAGCAGAAAACCGCCTGCGTACCCAAGGGGTGGTTCTCCGATGCCATCGAGCGGGTGACCATCGAGCAGAAGCTGATCGTCAGAACCACCAACCGCCTCAACCAGTGCGTTGAGCTGCTGAAAAAGGGCAAAGTCTATCTGGTGCCCATCAACGACACCTCGAAAAAGAACCTCTCGGAGGAGGACAACGCAGCTCTCTACCGTCTCTCGCTGTTTCGCCAGAACGTCACCTTCTATCTGGTCACCGCCCGCAACGAAGAGGGAGAGATGTTTATACGTGACTTCAACAAAGAGTGGATGACACCGGCCAACTGAGGAGTGTGAGAGCAATCATTGCCACATAACCAGAGCCAGCCTGCAGCTGGAGGTCACCCGCTAGAGATGAAAAAGGCCCGCACCAGTTGGTGCGGGCCTTTACTTGGCCGACTGCGCGCTATTTGACGGCGCACAGTTCGCAACAGGTTGTCGGCTTACTTGCTGCCGGTACCTGAGTTGCGGGTAGAAGCTTGTGGCTTGCGACGGGCGGTGGTGGCGCGAGCGCGCGGCTCTTTGCCCTGCATCTCTTTGTGACGCTGCACGGCGCGACGGATCTGGGCGGCCTGCTTGTGACGGCTGGTTTTGCCATCTTGCTGCAGATCGACCTTGGATTCGGTCTCCGGCGGCAGGTTGACCAGACCGCGCAGGTAGTTCACTTCCGGCAGTTTCAGCTCTTGCCAGCCGCCGCGCGGGATGCCGCGGTCCAGCTTGACGTCACCGTAGCGGATCCGCATCAGGCGGCTCACCTGCACTTCCTGGGATTCCCACAGGCGACGCACTTCACGGTTGCGACCTTCGGTCAGGGTGACGTTGAACCACTGGTTCAGACCCTCACCGCCAGCCGGTTTGATCTTGTTGAACTTGGCGGTGCCATCTTCCAGCTGCACGCCCTTGCGCAGACGCTGCAGCATGGCTTCGGTGATTTCGCCAAAGACACGTACCGCGTATTCCCGCTCCACTTCGTGGCTCGGGTGCATCAGACGGTTGGCCAGCTCACCGTCGGTGGTGAACAGCAGCAAACCGGAGGTGTTGACGTCGAGGCGGCCGACCGCGATCCAGCGGGCACCTTCCATCTTGGGCAGACGATCAAACACGGTGGGACGACCTTCCGGATCGTGACGGGTACACATCTCCCCTTCCGGCTTGTGATAAGCCAGTACGCGGCAGATCACTTCCTCTGCGGCACGGGTCTTGACCTGGTGACCATCCACCCGGATCACGGCGTTCACTTCGACGCGATCCCCCAGTGTGGCGACCTTGCCATCCACACTGACCCGACCTGCGGTGATCAGGGCCTCCATCTCACGACGGGAGCCGTGACCCGCGCGGGCCAACACTTTTTGCAGTTTTTCACTCATCGGGGTTACCTGATTGTTGATCGCTGCCCACAGGTAATAGGGGCAACGGGGTTAACTGTAACAAACGCCGGTTGGAGCGTTTGCCACAGTTTAAAAATGTATATCTCGGTGACATCGGCACACTTGGGCGCCATTCACCGGGCATCGCTCTCCCCGTCCACCGCAGAGGGCAACAGGGGTTGCAGCTCCGGATCCAGCTCGGGGAGCTGCTCCAGACTCTGCAGATTAAAGTAATCCAGAAACTCTCTGGTGGTGGCGAGCAGCTCGGGGCGACCCGCCACCTCTTTGTGGCCTATGCTGCGCACCCAGCCACGCTCTTTCAGGGTATTCACTATCTGGCTCGACACCGCCACCCCGCGGATCGCTTCGATCTCGGCCCGGGTGATGGGTTGGCGATAGGCGATCAGGGTCAGTGTCTCCATCACGGCGCGCGAATAACGCGGCGCCCGCTCGCTCCAGAGCCGCGAGAGCTCCTCGGCATACTCCTGACGCGCCTGAAAGCGCCAGCCAGAGGCGACCTCTTTGAGCTCGACGCCCCGCGAGCTGTAATCTTGCCTGATCTCGGCCAACAGTAGCTGAACATAGCGACTGGTCACCGGATAATCCGCCAGCACGCTGCTTTTCAGTTCGCTGACATTGAGCGGGCGACCGGCCACAAACAGCGCCGCTTCGATCAGGGTCTTGAGTCGTTCAGTGGGCAGCGCCACGGTTGCCCTCCTCGCTCTGCTCGGCCAATGCAAAATGGATTGGGCCAAGGGGTTCTGCCTGCAGGATCCAGATCAGTTGCTCCTTGCACAGCTCCAGCAGGGCCAGAAACGTCACCAGTACCCCCATGCGCCCCTCTTCGGCGCGCAGCACCTGCTCAAGGCGCAGGGTCTGCCCCAGCGTGAGCATGGCGAGGATCTCCGCCATGCGCACCCTGGTCGGGATCTGTTCGCGGCGGATCTGGTGATGTTCGAAATGAGTCGCGCGTTTTACCACACTTTGCATGTAAAGGGCGAGCTCAACCAGCGAAACATCGGGCGCCAGTGGCTTGAGGGCGCCAAAATCGGGGGGCAAGGCGGCCGCGATATAAATCTCCCGCTCCACCCGTGGCAGCTCATTGACCCTCTCTGCACCTACCTTGTAGCGCTCGTACTCCTGCAGGCGGCGGATCAGGGTCACCCGCGGGTCTTCTCCCTCCTCTTCATCCTCCAGCTCCGGCGCCTTGGGCAACAGCAGGCGGGATTTGATCTCCGCCAGCCAGGCCGCCATCAGCAGATACTCCGCCGCCAGTTCAAGGTTGAGCCCCTGCATCAGCTCCACGTACTCCATGTACTGGGCGGTGATCTGCAGGATCGGCAGGTTGAGGATATCGAGCTGCTGGCGTCGGATAAGGTAGAGCAGCAGATCCAGCGGCCCCTCGAAGGTATCGAGGAACACCTCCAGCGCATCGGGCGGGATGAACAGATCCTGGGGCAGCTCGTGATAGGGCTGCCCCAGGACTTTCGCGATGGGTAGTGCGGCGCCAGTCCCCGTCTCGGCGGAAGGGGCTGTCACCGGTTCAGCGACATCACTCAAACGGGGTCGGGTCTCCGGCACCGCGACGACGCAATACCGGCTCGTCGTCAGAGAAATCGACCACTGTGGTGGGCTGCTCGCCCAGATAACCGCCGTTGACCACCAGATCGATCTGCTTGCCCAGCTTGTCGAAGATCTCTTCCGGGTCAAACTCGGCCATCTCGGACTCCGGCAGGATCAATGTGGTGGAGAGCAACGGCTCGCCGAGGGCTTCCAGCAGTGCCTGGGCAATTTTGTTGTCCGGCACCCGGATGCCAATGCTCTTTTTCTTCTCGTTCATCAGGCGGCGCGGCACCTCTTTGGTCGCCTTGAAGATGAAGGTGTAGGCGCCCGGGGTGTTGTTCTTGATCAGGCGAAACGCGCTGTTGTCGACCTTGGCGTAGGTGGAGATCTCGGAGAGATCGCGGCACACCAGGGTGAAGTCGTGGTTGGCGTCGAGGCGACGGATGCGGCAGATGCGCTCCAGCGCGCCCTTGTCACCCATCTGGCAACCCAGCGCATAACCGGAGTCGGTCGGATAGACGATGACGCCGCCGTTCTGGATGATCTGTACCGCCTGACCGATCAGACGGGCCTGGGGGTTTTCCGGATGTACGTAAAAATGCTGACTCATAGCTTGTTCTCGCAATGGGGGCAGCAATACCTGCCCGCTCGTATGGTCACGGGTCAAAGACCCATGACACTACCTTAACCTGTTTGTGGCTGCTTCGCTGGCGCCGTTACCGACTCGCCAGCAGCTCGGCATGCTGTTCGGTGGTGAGCCCAAAGTGACCGGGATAGGCAAGCCAGACGGGCATCCCCTCTTTGGGCAGCCAGAGGTGGCGGCCCAGCTCGGTCCAGTTGGAGGGGAAGTGAAAATCCGATCCCACCGAGATATAGAGGTCGTGATCCTTGGCCCACTGGCCCAGATTGGCCCGCTCCTGCGGGCTCTGCTGGGGCAATGAGACCTCCATGGCATCGCCACCGGCCGCCTTGAAAGCCACCAGCAGCCGCTTGATCCACTTGGCGGTGAGATCGTAACGGCTGGGGTGGGCCAGCACCGCCAGCCCACCGGCGGCGTGAATGGCGGTGATGGCTTCGTTCATCTCGGGCCACTCGGCCGGGGCATAGCCTTTATTGCCACGGCTCAGGTACTTTTTGAATACCTTCTGCATATTGTCGGCTACCCCGCGTGCCACCAGCACCCGGGCAAAGTGGGCGCGGGTCACGGCGGCCTCACCGGCAAGCTGTTTGGCCTCTTCATAGGTGCCGGGGATGAGGCACTTCTCCAGACGACGCCCGATTTCCAGCGCGCGCGCCTCACGACGGGCCAGCTGACCGGCCAGAAAGTCGGTCAGCTGCGGATTTTTTTCATCCACCCCCAGCGCCACGATATGAATTTCGTGGTGCTCCCAGCCGGTGGAGATCTCGACCCCGCTCACCAGTCGCAGCGGCAGTTGCTCGGCGTCGATGGTGCGGCGCACCTCATCAAGCCCGGCGAGGGTGTCGTGGTCAGTAACTGCTAACACCTCGACCTGTTTCTCGGCGGCGCGGCGCACCAGTTCGGCTGGGCTCAGCACCCCGTCGGAGGCAGTGGTATGGCAGTGAAGATCGAATCTCATCAGGTTATTCCGCTCTCGTGGTCAGGTCACCATTCATGGCAAATCGGTGAAAGAAGGCTAAAAAGCGACTTGACTTGGCCGCGGCTTTATCGTTTTCTGTAGGCACTTCATTGCAAACATCTTTTTACAGGACTTTATCATGCAAACGACTTCCATCCTGACCATCTGGTGGTGGCACACTCCCTGACATGCGGGCGTGTGGTCGTTGCTGTACCTGTAATCTGACAGCAAATTAAGAACCCAAAGAAAAAGCCCGCTGACCCCAGCGGGCTTTTTTATTATCCGGCAAATGGACCTGTGATGAAACCGAGAATTCAGACAAGCAAGCTGACCTGGCGATGGCGCCCCTGAACCAGCCACCCCGGACCAATTAAATTTTCAAGGAATTCAACGTCATGAACATCGGTAACACGCATCACACGCAAGGGAACGCACTATGACAGCCACACATCGCCTTCCTCTGGGTGAATTCGATACCCTCAAACTCAACGCCCCCTATGCGGCCGATCCGCTGGCGCTCTATACCCGCCTCTGTCAGGGCCGCCCCAACAACCTGCTGCTGGAATCGGTGGAGATCGACTCCAAGGCGGGCAAGCAGAGCCTGCTGCTGGTGGATGCCTGCCTGCGCATCGAGTGCCGTGGTCGCACCGTGCGGGTGCGCAGCCTGAACGACAACGGCGCCCAGTTGCAAAGCCTGCTGGCCGAGCGGCTGCCTGCGGTGGTGACCCGCTCGCTGGTAGATGGCGAGCTTCAACTCGACTTCCCGGCCTCCGATCGGGAGCTGGACGAAGATTCCCGCCTCAAGGGGAGCAGCGTGCTGGACGTGCTGCGCACCCTGCAGCGGGAGCTCGATTGCCAGTTGGGTAAAGAAGCTCTCTTTATGGCGGGCAGCTTCGCCTATGACCTCATCGCCTCTTTTGAAGATCTGCCTGAAGTGCCGGAGGGGAGCAACGACTGCCCCGACTACTGCTTCTATGTGGCCGAAACCCTGATCACCATCGACCATATCGAACGCACCACTCAACTGCTGGCCTGCATCTTTGGCGGCGACAGCGACGAAAGCCAGGTTGAAGACAGATACACCCGCCTGACCGAACGGCTCACCGACTTCAAACAGATTTGCCAGCAACCCCTCTGCGCCGAGCTGACCACTCAGCCCCTGACCGGTGGCATGAGCGTGGACAAGAGCGACAAGCAGTTCTGCGCCGAGGTGGAGAAGCTCAAGGGCTTTATCCGCCGCGGCGACATCTTCCAGGTGGTGCCGTCCCGCTGCTTCTCCCTGCCCTGCCCCAGCCCCATCGCCGCCTATCGCCGCCTCAAACAGACCAACCCCAGCCCCTACATGTTCTACGTGCAGGATGAGGGCTTCACCCTGTTTGGCGCCTCCCCCGAGAGCGCGGTGAAGTTCTGCGCCACCAGCCGCGACGTCGAGATGTACCCCATCGCCGGTACCCGCCGCCGCGGCTTCAACCCCGATGGCAGCATCAACCGGGATCTCGATGGCCGCATCGAGCTGGAACTGCGTCAGGACGAGAAAGAGGTGGCCGAGCACCTGATGCTGGTGGATCTGGGCCGCAACGACATCGCCCGTATCTCCGAACCCGGCACCCGCTACGTCAAGGAGCTGCTGAAAGTGGATCGCTACAGCCACGTGATGCATCTGGTCTCCAAGGTGGTTGGCACCTTGCGTTCCGACCTTGACGCCCTGCACGCCTATCAGGCCTGCATGAACATGGGCACCCTCACCGGCGCCCCCAAGATCCGCGCCAGCGAGCTTATTCGCATGGTGGAGGGCAAGCGCCGCGGCAGCTACGGCGGTGCCGTCGGCTACATCAACGGCGCTGGCGAGATGGATACCTGCATCGTCATCCGCTCCGCCTTTGTCAAAGATGGCGTGGCCCATGTGCAGGCCGGTGCCGGTGTGGTCTATGACTCCAAGCCGCAAGCCGAAGCGGATGAAACCCGCGCCAAGGCGGCCGCCGTGCTGGCCGCCATCGCCGCCAGCCATGGCACCTCACTGCAAGCCCTGAGCGCCCAGCAGGAGCAACATAAGGACGTGGTCCATGACTAACATTTTCCTGCTCGATAACTTCGACTCCTTTACCTACAACCTCGTCGACCAGTTCCGCTCCCTCGGTTATCCGGTGCGGATCTACCGCAACAGCCTGCCGGCCAGCCGCATCATGAGCGAAATCGCCGCCTGTGAAGGGGACGCCGTGCTGGTGCTCTCACCGGGCCCGGGTGCCCCCCACGAAGCGGGTTGCCTCATCGATCTGATCAAACTGGCCCGCGGTCAGGTGCCCATCCTCGGTATCTGCCTCGGCCATCAGGCCCTTTGCGAAGCCTACGGCGGCACCGTCGGGGCGGCGGGCGAGATCGTCCACGGCAAGCGCTCTCTGATTGAGCACAACGGCCACGGCGCCTTCGCCGGTCTGCCGAGCCCGCTACCGGTGGCCCGCTACCACTCGCTGGTCGCTACCTATGTACCGGAAGAGCTGACGGTGATTGCCCACTATCAGGGCATGCCCATGGCCATCGAGCAGCAGGATGAGCGGGTACTGGGCTTCCAGTTCCACCCGGAATCCATCATGACCTCGGAAGGGGCCCGTCTGCTGACTCAGGCGCTCGCCCACATCACCCGCCCAGAAAGCAGCGTGCGTTAAGGTAAGGAGACCAACATGCATCATCATCTCAACACCCTCTATCAGGGTCAGTCTCTGAGCCGTGAAAGTACCCGCGACGCCTTCGGCCAGGTGGTACGTGGCGAAGTGGATCCCATCGTGCTCGCCAGTCTCTTGACCGCTCTCAAGATCAAGGGGGAGACCCCGGAGGAGATCGCCGGCGCCGCCGAGGCCCTCTTGGCTGAAGCGCGCGACTTCCCGCGTCCGGACTATGAGTTTTGCGACATCGTCGGCACCGGTGGCGATGGCCTCAACACCATCAACGTCTCCACCACCTCGGCGCTGGTCGCCGCCGCCTGCGGCCTGAAAGTGGCCAAGCACGGCAACCGTTCGGTCTCGAGCAAGTCGGGTTCTAGCGATCTGCTCGACAAGA
The DNA here is from genome assembly GCF_000801015.1 of Aeromonas sp. ZOR0001. Taxonomy (NCBI): domain Bacteria; kingdom Pseudomonadati; phylum Pseudomonadota; class Gammaproteobacteria; order Aeromonadales; family Aeromonadaceae; genus Aeromonas; species Aeromonas sp. ZOR0001. The sequence goes on from NZ_JRJY01000166.1 coordinate 23,206, forward strand.
TGGGCATCAAGCTCGACATGAGCCCAGCACAGGCGCGCCGCTGTCTGGACGAGCTCGGCATCTGCTTCCTGTTCGCCCCCCAGTACCACGCCGGGGTGCGCCATGCCATGCCGGTACGTCAGGCCCTCAAGACCCGCACCCTGTTCAACGTGCTGGGGCCGCTTATCAACCCCGCTCGCCCCACCTATCAGCTGATGGGAGTCTATGCCCCCGAGCTGGTGCGCCCCATCGCAGAAACCCTGCTGGCACTGGGGCTGAAAACCGGTATGGTGGTGCACGGTGCCGGACTGGATGAAATTGCCATCCACGGCCCGACCCAGGTGGCCCAGATCCGTGACGGCGAGATCCGCGAGTTTCTGCTCACCCCGGCTGATTTTGGCCTGGAGACCTATCCGGTCAGCGCCATTCAGGGTGGTGAGCCTGAAGAGAACCGCGCCATCACCGCCGCCATTCTGGAAGGGCGTGGCACCCCGGCCCACAACGCCGCCATCGCAGCCAATGTGGCGCCACTGCTGCTGATGGCGGGCAAGGCGACCGATCTCAAGAGCGCGGCGGCCGAGGTGCTGGCGGTGCTGGCGAGCGGCAAGACAGCGGATCTGGCCGCCCGGCTCGCCACGTTGAGTCATCAGGGAACGAGCCATCAGGAAGCTGGCCATCAGGAGGCATGATGTCAGCCACCACGTTGCACAATAGTCATTCAGAACGCCCGCAGGGCAAGAGCCAGTTTCGCAAGGATAACGAGATGTCAGACCTTATTGCCCCCCATGCTTTTCTGAACATGGCCTCCATCAGCCAGACCATTCTCGGCAAGATCGTGGCGGCCAAGCAGGAGTGGGTCGCCGCCCGCAAACTGGCCCAGCCGCTGGAGAGCTTCCAGAGCGCGCTGACCCCAAGCGATCGGGATTTCGTCGGAGCCCTCAAGGCGGGCTCCACCCGCTTTATTCTGGAGTGCAAGAAGGCCTCTCCCTCCAAGGGCTTGATCCGCGACGATTTCAGCCCGGAGGCGATCGCCGACATCTATGGCAAATACGCCACCGCCATCTCGGTGCTGACCGACGAGAAGTTCTTTCAGGGGGATTTCGCCTTTTTGCCGCGGGTGCGCAGCCGCGTATCGCAGCCGGTGCTCTGCAAGGATTTCATGATTGACCCCTATCAGGTTTATCTGGCCCGCCACTATCAGGCGGACGCCATCCTCTTGATGCTCTCGGTACTCACCGACGAGGGCTATCGTGCCCTGTTCGCGGTGGCCAAGGAGCTGGGTCTGGGCGTACTCACCGAGGTGAGCAACGAGGAGGAGCTGACCCGCGCCATCGCGCTGGGTGCGCCGGTCATTGGCATCAACAACCGGGATCTGCGCGATTTGAGCGTCGATCTGAACCGCACCAAACAGCTAGCTAAAGATATTCCGAGCGATCGGGTGGTGATCAGCGAATCCGGCATCAATCACCGCGCTCAGGTGGCGGATCTGCGCCACCACGCCAAGGGCTTTCTGGTGGGCTCGTCTTTGATGGCCGAGCCGGATCTGGAAGCGGCTGTGCGCAAGCTGGTACTGGGCCAGAACAAGGTGTGCGGCCTGACCCGCGCCGAAGATGCCGCCGCCGCCCATCAGGCGGGCGCGGTGTTCGGGGGCCTGATTTTTGTTTCCAAAAGCCCGCGTTATGTGGACATCCCCGCCGCCCGCGCCGTGATGGCGGGCGCACCGCTCTCCTACGTCGGGGTATTTCGCAACGCCCAGCCCGCCACCATCGCCAAGACGGTGGATGCGCTGGGACTCGCCGCGGTGCAGCTGCACGGAGATGAGGATGCCGCCTATATCGAGATCCTGCGCCCACTGCTGCCCGCTAGCTGCCAGATCTGGAAAGCAATTGGCATCTCTCTTGGCAAGGAAAGCGGCGAGCCGCTGCCCGACCTCGACTACCCGGCGGATCGCCTGCTGCTGGATACGAAAGTCGGCAGCCAGAGCGGCGGCACCGGTCAGGTGTTCGACTGGGCCCTGCTGGCCACGCTCGATAAAGCCAAGCTGATGCTGGCGGGCGGCCTCAACCCCGACAACGCCCTGCAGGCGGCGCAAGTGGGCTGCCTCGGCCTTGATTTCAACTCCGGGGTGGAGAGTGCCCCGGGCCAGAAGGATGCGCACAAGATTGCAGCCGCCTTCGGCGCACTGCGCAACCTGTAACGCAACCCTTTTTGATGTTTCGATTTAGCTAATACAAGGAAGAAACCATGACCCTGCTCAACCCGTTTTTCGGTGAATTTGGCGGTATGTACGTACCCCAAATCCTTATCCCGGCCCTGCTCCAGCTGGAGAAGGCCTTCGTCGACGCCAAGGATGATCCGGCCTTTATCGCCGAATTTCAGTCCCTGCTGACCGAGTATGCCGGTCGCCCGACGCCGCTCACCCTGACCCGCAATCTGACCAAGGGCACCAAGACCCGCCTCTATCTGAAGCGTGAAGATCTGCTGCACGGCGGCGCCCACAAGACCAACCAGGTGCTGGGTCAGGCGCTGCTCGCCAAGCGGATGGGAAAGAGCGAGATCATCGCCGAGACCGGTGCTGGTCAGCACGGCGTGGCCACGGCACTGGCCTGCGCCCTGCTCGGCCTCAAGTGCCGGGTCTATATGGGTGCCAAGGATTGCGAGCGCCAGAAGCCCAACGTCTTTCGCATGAAGCTGATGGGCGCCACCGTCATTCCGGTGCACTCCGGCTCGTCCACCCTCAAAGATGCCTGCAACGAGGCGCTGCGCGACTGGGCCGCCAACTACGAGTCGGCCCACTACCTGCTCGGCACCGCCGCCGGTCCGCACCCCTTCCCCACCATCGTGCGGGAGTTCCAGAAGATGATCGGCGAAGAGGCCAAGGCCCAGTGCTTCGAGAAGGAAGAGCGGCTGCCCGATGCAGTGATCGCCTGCGTCGGCGGCGGCTCGAATGCCATCGGCATGTTTGCCGATTTTATCGATGAGCCGTCGGTGCGCCTGATCGGCGTCGAGCCGGGTGGTCACGGTATCGAGAGCGGCGAGCACGGTGCGCCGCTCGGTCACGGCAGCAAGGGGGTCTTCTTTGGCATGCACTCCTACCTGATGCAGGACAATCAGGGCCAGATTCAGGAGTCCTACTCCGTTTCGGCGGGGCTCGATTTCCCCTCCGTCGGCCCGCAGCACGCCCACCTGGCCGCCATCGGCCGCGCCGAGTACCCCTCGGTGACCGACAAGGAGGCGCTGGACGCCTTCCAGGAGCTGGCCAAATCTGAAGGCATCATCCCGGCGCTGGAGTCCTCCCACGCGCTGGCCCATGCCCTCAAGATGGCCCGCAGTGAACCGGAAAAAGAGCAGGTGCTCATCGTCAACCTCTCCGGCCGTGGCGACAAAGATATCTTCACCGTCGCTGACATCTTTGAAAAAGAAGGAACCTTGTCATGAACCGTTACGCACAACTCTTCTCCCGTCTGGACGAGGCCAATCAGGGCGCCTTTGTGCCGTTCGTGATGCTGGGTGACCCCACCCCCGAATTGTCGCTAGCCATCGTCGATGCGCTGGTCGCAGGGGGCGCCGATGCCCTCGAGCTCGGCATTCCCTTCTCCGATCCGGTAGCGGATGGCCCCACCATTCAGGGCGCCGCCCTGCGTGCCTTTGCCAGCCACACCACCCCGGATGACTGCTTCGAGCTGCTTGGCCGCATCCGCGCCAAGTACCCGCAGCTGCCCATTGGCCTCTTGGTCTACGCCAACCTGGTCTATGTGCGCAAAATTGACGGCTTCTACGAGAAGTGCCAGCAGGCGGGCGTGGACTCGGTGCTGGTTGCCGACGTGCCGGTGCAGATGTGCGCCCCCTACAAGGCGGCCGCCGACAAGTTCGGCATCGACAGCATCTTTATCGCCCCGCCCAATGGCGACGCAGAGACCCTGAAACAGGTGGCGGAGCTCGGCAATGGTTACACCTATCTGGTGAGCCGCGCCGGCGTCACCGGTGCCGAGACCAAGGCCGGCATGCCGGTGGAAGGGCTGATCAATACCCTGCGCGAGTTCAACGCTCCCCCCGCCCTGCTCGGCTTTGGCATCAGCGAACCGGCTCAGGTGCGTGAGGCAATCGCCGCTGGCGCCGCCGGAGCCATCTCCGGCTCCGCCGTGGTGAAGATCATCGAGACTCACCACCAGAATCCGGAACATATGCTCACTCGTCTGAAAGAGTTTGTGGAAGGGATGAAGGCCGCGACCAACCGATAAGGGATGGCATTGGCCAAATGCCATTGACCATGTCTGCAAAAAGGGAGCCTGATAGGCTCCCTTTCTATTTCCTGCTTGTTACCGCTCCCAGCGTCTTTGTCCCCTCTCCCCTTGGGAGAGGGTCAGGGTGAGGGTGACACATACCAAAGCCCAGCCTTTTGGCTTAATGCAAGTCAGTTAAGAGAATTTGAGTTCCAACCCGCGGGGTATAAGGGCTAACGAGTGAGGGAGGCATGATGCCTCCCTCTTTTTATTGCATGCCAGTCAGGGCAAAGGTTGGAGCTAAATTGACTCTTTAATCATGGAGCTACTTTATGATATTTAACATTTCGAATATTTAGTCATAAAAGTGCTTAACTGACTGGCATTAAGCCTTTTGGCTGGTTTTTTATCCAAAACAACCCAAAAACACGACATAACCACTGGATAATTAGATATTTTAAATAAAGTAAAATTATCTTGACAATGTAAGGCAGTTCTTAGCCATGTTGATAAGAATCATACCGCCCGCGTCTATAATCGTGGTGGTAAACACTTTAATCGTCGCGTGGAGTTGATGGACTGGGTGGTCAGAACACATTGAAATGGCAATTTTTAAAGAGTAAAAAGATAATCCAATAATGCCACCACTAATTTCCCACAAGATTCAAATATGTATAAAAGTAGACTTAAAAAAGAAAGTGTGCATTAACCAATAATGCTAATACACACTATAGACAAGACTATGTGAAATATATTTCACCAAATATTATTGAGGTGGATAATACATTGGAGACGGCTGTGTATCTAGTGTTCCATTTAATATTTTCTCAATAATCAACATCCATTTTTCAGCATCTTCATAATCCATATTAGATATTACTTGAGGTAAAGTAACATCATCCAAATCAAAATAAAGACCTGTTTTTTTTGCTGCCTTAGCTTTAACTATGGAGTTTTTCCTCTCAATTTCTGAGCTTTCAATCACACCCGCCCCAGAGCTAACCCAAGTACTATGAGCGGGAGAGAATGCACGATAAGATTTAATCTTAGCTGGCTCTATAATGACAGCAGCATCAAATTTTGCTGAAAGTGGCTCACCATTCACTATAGCTATCTTATTATGTTTGGCATCAACAGCTATAGCGCCAAGCGGGCTTACGCTATAATAGTCTACATTCTGTAGTTTATCTTTTACGGTAGTAACCATATAATCGATACTATTATTGTAGCGCACTATATTTTTCTTGGTTAAAATGATGATACATGCAATTGGCACAGCAAAACAACCAATACCGAAAGCGAGAGCACTCTCAAATACAAACGCAAAGGTCACTCCGGAAATCAAACCAAATAAAAACCATATAGGGAAAAGTTCAACAAGATACTTTACAGCAACAAGCCATGCTTGAGATTTTTTAATTTTAGTCATATTAGTCATATATTTTCAGCGACGTTAAATTTTCAACAATGTCACAACGCCTTTTACAATAAGGCTGTCATCACCATAAGGCTTGGATTCAACCACCATGTCTTTGAAGTCGTTTACGTTATCAACAACTACAAATTTGGAGTCAAAAGCAAGCTCGGATTGTTCCGCGATCTTGCCAGGACGAAGTCTTTTGAGTTGCTCACCAATTTTACCCTGGGCATCAACCTTCGGCTTGGTTACTGCGGTTGAGACGACGATGTAGCCAATGCCAAACTTGTTGATAACAGATGCAGCTTCCTGATTCAGGTACATCTGGAAAAATTTGGGATCGTCACCACCAGCATTCTCAAAGTACGGCTCGTTATTAGATTTTACGGTTGATTTCTCTGTATGAATAGTCCCTGCAGAAATTTGCTTTTGGCTCTGATAGAACGGTTTGCCAAAGTAAGAGAATTCAGACTTGGTGACAAACGCAATGGTCTTCGGATCTGTGTTGACGGTCAGAAGAGGGCGCTCAATTACTTGCTCAGCAGCCTTGTTCTTGTAGTCGCTATCAGTAAAGTATTCCATCTTGGTGATCTGGCCGTAAGCCTTGAGCCCAAGGTATTCTTTGCCTGCATCACGAAGAACATAGCTGATGCGAGCATAAATAACATTGTCATCACCCTTGGCCTTGGAGAATGCCTTGGCATCTTCGACCTTCATGCTAATCGGCTTGATGTCCATCGGGTTGATGAAGAACAGATCGAACGATCCATCAAAGTAGCGACCTTTAATGGAGGCATTGAAATCATCATAGGAGCTCTTGCGAATGTATCCGCTCATCGGGATTGGTAAATTCACAGGGGAGCTGAGATCAACGCCCCGAGCCTCAGTCTGCAAAATCACATTAAAGGTTGATGTCTCAAAGTTGTATTTGCCAACCTTGAAAGGCACATCGTAGGTATAGATCTTATTTGGATCGAATTCAGCGATCTGCTTTTTAGCCTTCGCAATGGAAGAAGCTTTCTTTTCCTCCATGGCGAACTCATCGTTCTTGTTTTTTTCGTAGAAAGCGGGCTCCGCAATCATGACCATGTCATTCTGGATTTCTGGACTATCCAGGTTGATGGTTTTGTTCTGGGAGAGTGAGTAAAGAGCCATATCTGACCATTTTACGTCTGTAGCTGAAACAGACACAGAAACAGAAATGGCCGCGAGTAATAGTGTAGATTTAGCTTTATTCATTATTAAATACCTCTTTAAATGAGTCCGACACAGTCTGCTTTTTTGCCCTAAAGAAATCAACCACCTGATTTACCTAAAAAAAATACATTTAAAAAAACTACTATTGACAAATTCAAAAAAAACAAAACAGATCACCTTTTAGGCCGCTAATGACATTTGTGTCTTTATTGCCAGCGATCACACATGATATTAAAATGTAACAACGTCCGTTTGGTCGTACCGATTTATCAGGCCAGAAGACGAAAAGTGTACAAAAATGGGGCTCGGCAACTACCCTACTGTACTACTACTCGATCAAGGCTGTTCTCAGCCATGTTGATAATAATCAAAACGCCCGCACCTATAACCGTGGAGGTAAATATTTTAATCGTCGCGTGGAGCTGACGGACTGGAGGTCAAAACACATTGAAGAGGCATGATTTCAAAAATATGAAAGAGGCCAGTTTATACTGGCCTCTTTCTTATAAATTGAAATTTATAAAGCGATTAATAGCGAGCGGGTTCATGCTGTAACCTGATGTATTTATGGCGAAAAAATCAACATGATCACTATCGCTATGGGGTATGACATAACAGCAACATAGCACCTATATCGACCAATAAATCTTTAGCATAGAAGGGAATGATATTAAATCTAGATAACTCAAAAATACCTAGGCCAATGCGCGGAAAAATTATGGTTTCTCCCCCCCCTACAGACAATGCATAAAAAATACCAATATGGTGCCGAAAATGAAATAAGATTGATTTCATGCGAAGTCCATTAACAAGAACTCCAATACAAAGACCATATCTATTTTGTACAGATATATTCCCCCTTGCAATCTCACTCCTACCTCCTCCACACCCGCCATCCCATCAAGATCAACATCAGCACAACCCCAGGCAGCCAGACCCAGTAGAGCTCGGAGAGGATCACCGCTTCACCCCGGGCGGTGAGATAGGCCTCCAGCTTGAAGGGGGCAACCCGGATCACCTGCCAGGGGGCAAAGAAACGCTCGTCACGCCACGGCCAGAGCCAGCCAACCCCCTTGCCGCCGGTGGTGAGGGAATCGAGCAGGCTGTGGGAAAGCAGAGAGACCAGCAGAAACGACCAGATGATGGCGGCGCTGGCCCGAAATTGGCGGTGAAACAGCATGGCCAGTGTGGGCAAGGCAAAGGCAAACAGCAGTGAGTGGGTAAAGCCGCGGTGGCCAAAGACATGGCCGTAGGCGACCCCCAGTTTAAAGGCGAGCACATCGGCATCGGGCAGCATAGCGATGGCGACACCGGCCAACAGCAGGCGGGGCGGGATAATCCGGCTGCCAAGCCCTAGTCCAAGGCAGAGAGGGACGGCGGCGTGGGTGATGATGGTGGGCATAGGGTGAAGCTCCAACTGAAAACGTTGGCCTACCTTATCCCCGCTCGGTGAAGTGAAGGTGAAGTGCACCCTCTTATGTTGCTTGATTCCTCCCTCGAATCCTTATCCATCAGCCATAAGAGGCGTCACTCAGGAAGTGATGAAAACGGCTGTTGCGCGCGTCCCCAAAGCCGGGGCTGAGCTTCTTTCCTTTGTTTCCTCTGTATTGGCTCGCAGTTAGATAAACGCAGCGCCAATCAGCCTTGGCACGTTAACTTGAAATGTTCATTTAACTGCGGCTGACATGCAGAACGGGATCGTGATAAGTAGTCTCTTCGGTTCACATCACACGGAAAGTGGCAGCGATGAATGTATCAAAAAGCATCAGGCTGATTGCGAGCGTTATCAGCCTTTGGTTAGTGACTGGATGCATGGCAGAGGCCGCCTCTGAGCAGCCCGAAAAAGAGCCGTACGCGCTGATCTATAACGGGCCTGTTTCTGATGGGGATAGCACCAGAGCGATTGCGGATGTGGTCAAGCAGGTGGGCTTGCCAGTCAGGTATCTCTCCAATATCGAGGCGCTGCCTGCAGAGCTCGATAATGCCAAAGTGTTTATCGTTGGCGGCACTGAGGACGATGTTGAGCCGCTCCTCAACGCCTTCACCGCGGACGCGCGCTCGGCATTAAAAACCTATTTGCAGAATGGTGGCCGCTACCTCGGGATCTGTGGGGGGGCATTTGTGGCATCTACCGGCTGGTCTGAGGAGGAGGGCTTTGTGCCGGCGCTGGGCCTTGTCCCTGCCACATCCGATGATTATGACGGCGACTTTAGCGCCAGGATCTTCCCGATCAGCTGGCTTGGTGAAGAGCGCCAGATGTATTACCAGGCCGGCCCGCAATTTACGCCGGTGCCAAGCCCCGAGCAGGTCAAGGTCATCGCCCATTTTCAAAACCATCAGATTGCCGCGCTGATCAGCTCATACGGCAAAGGCAAGGTGGCGGTTTCCGGGCCACATCCCGAAGCCCCTGAATCGTGGAAAGCGAACGCGGTGAACGGCGACAAGATGGAGTCGAATATTCATCTGGCTGCAGGACTCGTTAACGAGTTGCTCTCCGAAGAGCCCGTCACCCATTCTAAGTAGTCTCGCCCCTACGCCCCTGGATGTGACCCCATTGCTCGGCCCGGAAGTCAGGGCAACCAATCAACCGCTATCCATAAAAAAAACCACCGACCTGCAAAAGGTCGGTGGTTTTTTTATCGGTGGTAGATAACGGGTAGCCGATACGAAGGGTTCGCTACCTCAACTTTCGCCCGGGAGCGAGCACTACTCTTCCTGCTCCTCCGGTTGTCTCTCCTCACCCCGTATCTGTAGCAGCTCTTCGACCCTGGCTTGCCACTTGTCGTGGGCCTGTTTGCGCTCCTGCTGCATAAATGCTTCTCGCATGGTGTCGATTTTCTGGTCAAGTGTTTCCATCAGAGTGTCTCCTTGTGTGACCGCGTAAAGACTGGCTGACGGCGCGTTGGCCAACCTGCTCCCCTAATCTGACACCGCTAATGCCGTTACTGCCCAATCAAATAATCGATTGGAAGTGCTAAAACCAATCTAAAAATTCTTTTTCATGTATGCGCCACCACGCCAGTGCAAGGGAAACAGTCCGCTCAGAGCGGGATGATCCGGCACGGGGTCAACACGTTGTTGAGTCTGGTCGTCCCCCTTTTCAGGAAAATGGGGCACCGTCACCTAATCCGTCCGTTGAGGAGTACCGGCTGATTTCCGGGGTGTTGCTGTGCCCATGATCACACAGTCACAACTCTCACCCTCCTCTCACCGCGCCCCCGCTTTTTATCATCTAGAGTTACCGGGCAGTCCAAAGCTGCTGATTTATATACATTCGCCGCCAAGAGGGATCTTTTTTCATGACCGAGCATATCGATCTGCTACCTATCAGCACGGATGATGAGCAGGACGCAGGCAACCGTTACCTCTACTACACCGAAGGGGATCTGGCCCGCATTCTCGCCAATCTGGAACAGCTGCGCCACGCGGTGTTTCCGGCCGCCATCGGAGAGAGCGAAACGGGCGCCACCGTGCCCCACAACTTTCCCTCCGTCTGTCTGGTGGGGCTGGGGCGCTGCGGCTCCAACATCGCGCAGGATGTGGCCTCGCTGGTCTACAACGCCCGCAGCTTTTATCTCAATGAGTTCAATAGTGAAGAGCAACGCAAGCGGGAGAAGGAGTTTGGCCCGGTGAGCTGGATCCGGCGCAACCTGCGACTGCCAAACAACGGGGCCCGGCCGGTCTTTCTGATCGAGCCCATGGTGATGCTGGGGGATCTGGACAAGGACATCGATGGCCGCATCCGCCACTCCAATCGCAGCGGCGAAGGTGGCTCCTTGCGTGATTACGCCAAGATGCGGGTGATGGACTTGTCGGAGATCCATGCGGGGGGCGCGGGTAACGCTCCCATCCTTGGCCAGTATCTGGCCAAGATCATCCTCAACAAGAGCCCCCACTACTTCGCCAACTCCGAGTGGCAGGCCATTCATACCTATCTGGTGGACTCCTGCGGCATCAAGGCCAACCAGTCCCGCCTCTATTTCTACATCTTCAGTGCCGGGGGCGGCACCGGCTCCGGCATGGCCTCCGAGTTCGGACTGGCCCAGCAGTACTCCTACATGAGCAAGACCTTTTCACCCCCGTCAGAAGAGGAGGAGCACCTCTCCCTCGGGGAGCACTTCATGTTCGATCCCATCTTCACCAGCGGCATCTGCATCCTGCCCAATATCTGTGATCGGGGTATCGAGATCTCGGAAGCGCTGCACATCAACGCGGGGCGCCTGCTGTGCAAGTATCTGGCCGAGGAGTGGGACTTCTCCTATCACTTCGACAACGAGCAGGCGTGCGATGCCAGCATGCTCAAGCGGATCAGGCCCTGGAATGCCATGATGCTGATCTCCAATGACATCATGCGCTACGCCGAAGAGAGCGACGATGGCGAGATCCAGCATGTTGACGTCAACACCATGGAGAAGTACGCCAACCAGTACATTTCCCAGCAGATCTTCAACATTCTTACCGCTCAGGCCGTCACCACCGACTACGACGAGAACTACTTTCGCCGGGCGGGCATCGATATCAGCGAGACCATTCGGCTCGATGCCAACGACCTCTTTATGAGTCTGGCGGGGCCGGTGGCGGTGGCGTATGCCGAGTCCATCTCGCCCCCCGGCGGCCTGTTTGACAAGGAGGACGGGCTCAATGTGGACGATCTCTTCACCCGTTCCATCGAGCTGCCCCACTTCAACAAGATGACCCAGGCCATCGAGGGGATCAGTCTGCTGCCCATCGAGGCGGGCAACTATCGGGAGTATCTGGACGACTATGTGAAAAGTGGCCATGACCCGGCCCACCTCAACGAGCTGCACTTTTTCAAGAACTGCTCCTCTGTGGTGTCGATCATCTCCCTGCCCAAGGAGTACAAGCTCTCCTATATGGATCTCAACCGGCTCAAGTCTCACCTCAACGGGCTCTTCCCCAATACCACCCTCAAGCGCTATGCGCTGGTCATCGGGGCGTCGGCCAACATCTCCCTCACCACCCTGATCGTCAAGAGCCCCTGCCTGAGCGATGACTTCCTGACCCTGATCGTGGCCTTTATCAAGCGCTGCTTTGCCAAGGATCACTATCGCTTCGATGAGCATCTGGACAAGGCGGTGATCGAGATGATCTGCAATGAGGAGTGGAACGATGCGCTGCTCGACAGCATGCTCAACGAGTTCGAGAACCCGGCCAAGATCCTCGATACCAACTGGTACGCCATCAAGCCCATGTATGAGAAGAAGTATCGGGAGCTTATCCGCGAGAAAGAGAAGTTCGTCTCCATCAACGATATTCGCCTCAGCCGCGAATCGGTGAAAAAGGCGCTGCTCTATCTGCGGGAGATCTATCGCCACCGGGTCAGCAAGACCCGGATCCTCTCCCTCAACCCACGGCTGGGGGAAGCGAACACTCGCTAGCACCCAGCCCATAAAACAAAGCGCCCGCCCCACATGGGGCGGGCGCTTTTTTACTGGCGCAGCCTCGTTTTATCTCATCAGAGGGAGACAAAGATCCCGGCCAGGGTGGCGCTCATCAGGTTGGCCAGGGTCGCAGCCAGCACCGCCTTGAAGCCCATATTGGCCACATCGTGACGGCGCTCCGGCGCCATGGTGCCGATGGAGCCGAGCTGCACCGCAATGGAGCCCAGATTGGCAAAACCACAGAGGGCGAAGGTGATGATGATCTGGGTGTGGGCGCTCAGACCTGCCTTGATATTGGCAAAATCCAGATAGGCAACGAACTCGTTCATGATCACCTTCTGACCGATCAGGGAACCTGCCGCCATCATCTCGCTGGCAGGCACGCCAATCAGCCAGGCCACCGGAGCAAACAGATAGCCCAGCAGCTGCTGCAGGGAGAGATCGGCCCAGCCGAACCACTCGCCGACGGTGGTGAGACCGGCGTTGATCATGGTGATCACGCTGACAAAGGCGAGCAGGATGGTGCCGATGGCCACGGCGATCTTCATGCCGCCCATGGCACCGCCCGCCAGCGCGTCAATGGCGTTGCTGTAGTCGCTCTTGTCGAGGGTGATCTCGGTCTGATCACTCACCTGCTGCTGCTCCGGCACCAGCAGTTTGGCCATCAGCAAGCCACCCGGCGCCGCCATAAAGGAGGCGGCGATGAGGTATTTCAGATCCACCCCCAGACCGGCGTAACCGCCTAGCACCGAGCCCGCCACCGAGGCCATGCCGCAGGTCATCACCGCAAAGAGTTCGGAACGGGTCATACCAGCGAGGAAGGGACGAATAAGCAGCGGCGACTCCCCTTGCGACAGGAAGATATTGCCGGTGGCCACCAGTGACTCGGCGCGGCTGGTGCCGAGCAGGCGGTGCACGGCGCCGCCCAATACCCGGATCACCCACTGCATGATGCCGAAGTGGTAGAGCACGGCGATCAGCGCGCTGATAAAGATCACCAGCGGCAGCACCCGCACGGCGAAGATAAAGCCGTTGCTGGCCAGATCGCCAAACACGAAACGAATGCCGCTGTCGGCGAAGCCGAGCAGGGCGGAGACGCCATTGCTCATGGCACCGAGCATGATTTGTCCGGGGGGGAAATAGAGCACCAGGGCAGCAAAACCGGTTTGCAGGGCGAGCGCACCCAGCACGGTTCGCCAACGGATGGCTCGGCGGTTTTCACTCGCCAGCCAGGCGATAAACATCAGGGCCAGCATACCGACCAGACTCAATAACAGTGTCATCTTGCACCTATGAAGAGAGGAGTTTCATATGGCAAGTCTGCAGACAGGCGTCGCGGGCGATCCGGCGAGAGAAGTGCCGACCCACACGACACGCAGACCACAAACCTACAGGTTAGTGGCGGGTCCCATCCTGGGGTCATTCACGTTCCGGGTGACAGCATGTATCGGGTGACGCCAGCGCCGTCGCAGGGGGGAGATGCGGCCGGGTGGCAGGTCGGGCGGCGATGGTACAGTGATCATCGTCACAGAAAAAGCGGTAAAACGATTGGCCGGAGTAACTTTTTCAACTTGTTCACACAACGAAACAGGGCCAGCGTGAAGCTGGCCCTGTTTCAATCAGTACTTGAGTACTCAGATGATTACTTGAGGCGCTTGCCGCTCGCGTCCACCACCTGCTCGCCATCCTCCTTGGCGAAGGCCCCTTTTTGCTGATCGGGCAGAATATCGAGCACCACTTCCGACGGACGGCACAGTTTGGTACCGAGGGGGGTGACTACGATAGGCCGGTTGATGAGGATAGGGTGGGCCAGCATGGCATCGATCAGTTCATCATCGCTGAAACGATCTTCCGCCAGACCGAGCGCCTCGTAGGGGGGGACGTTCTTGCGCAGCAGATCGCGCACCGGCATGGCCATGGCGGCGATCAGCGCCACCAGCTGGTCGCGTGAGGGGGGCGTCTCCAGATAGTGGATGACAGTGGGCTCCACGCCGCTGTTGCGGATCAGCTCCAGGGTGTTGCGGGAGGTACCACATTCCGGGTTGTGATAGATGGTGATTGCACTCATTTGCGTCTCTCTCATTAATCAAGTGAATAGAAAATGGATAGCATCAGTTAGTGGCCATCTGTTAACGGCCATCAGTTAACGGCTTAGCCCCGCTTCGTACCAGGGTTTGCTGGCGTTAACCACCCGCACCACCAGCAGCATGACCGGCACCTCGATCAGCACCCCGACCACGGTGGCGAGCGCCGCGCCGGAGTGAAAGCCGAACAGGCTGATGGCGGCGGCCACCGCCAGTTCGAAGAAGTTGGAGGCGCCAATCAGGGCTGAAGGACAGGCAACCGAGTGCTTTTCCCCCACCTTGCGGTTGAGCCAGTAGGCGAGCCCGGAGTTGAACAGCACCTGGATCAAGATGGGCACCGCCAACAGGGCGATAACCAGCGGCTGCTCAATGATGGCGTTGCCCTGAAAGGCGAACAGCAGCACCAGAGTGAGCAGCAAGGCCGCCACCGACCAGGGCTGGATGCGGGTCATGACGCCGTCAAAATGGGCCTCACCCTTTTTCAGCAAGGCCTTGCGCAGCAGCTGGGCGATGATGACCGGAATGACGATATAGAGCACCACAGAGGTAAGCAGGGTATCCCATGGCACTACTATGCTGGAGACCCCGAGCAGCAGCGCCACCAGCGGGGCGAAAGCAAACACCATGATGAGGTCGTTCACCGCCACCTGCGACAGAGTGAAGTAGGGATCGCCGTTGGTGAGGCGACTCCAGACAAACACCATGGCGGTGCAGGGGGCCGCAGCCAGCAGGATCAGCCCCGCCACATAGCTGTCGAGCTGATCCGCCGGCAGCCAGTCGGCAAACAGCACGCGGATAAAGAGCCAGCCAAGGAAGGCCATGGAGAAGGGTTTGACCAGCCAGTTGATAAAGAGGGTGACCCCAATGCCCTTCATGTGCCCCTTCACCTGATGCAGGGCGCCAAAATCGATCTTGAGCAGCATGGGGATGATCATCACCCAGATCAGCAGCCCCACCGGCAGGTTGACCTTGGCCACCTCCATGGCGCCGATCGCCTTGAAGAGATCCGGCAAACCCTGCCCGAGCCCAATCCCCACCAGAATGCAGAGGGCGACCCAGGCGGTCAGATAACGTTCAAAAAAGCCGATGGCAGGCACGGCCTTGGCATCACATGTTGCAGACATCACAGCTCCCGATGCGGCGCAATTTCGCATCTTCTATTGGTTCAAAACACGGGTTTATAACAAGTAACGGCATATTCAAGCCGCCCCGGCAGCAGGCCGGGGCGGCGACTCAATGGTGCTGGCAGAGACGGCGCAGGGCATCTGGCCCCACCGGCTCTTCAGCGAGCAGCGGCACCACGGCGTAGCGGCTGGCGTGTTGCTGCTCGACCGCTTCGATATGGGGCAACTGGCGCTCGGCCCGCAGTTGCAGCAGCGGTGAGCTGACCGCGGCTTGCTGCAAGCTGTGGTTGATGAGCCAGCCCCAGGGCTCGATACCGGCCCGGCACAGATCGGATTGCAGATTGGCCGCCTCCTGCACAGGCGTCGGCTCGGGCAGCGTCACGATCAGCACCTTGGTCTGTTTGGGGTCCTGCAACTGCATCATGGGGGTGGTGAAGTGCAGCCCCTTGTTTCCCATCTGGCGAGCGATCTCCCTGTGGTAGGCGCCGGTGGCGTCGAGCAGCAGCAGGGTGTGGCCGGTAGGGGCTGTATCCATCACCACGAAGCGCTTGCCCGCCTCGCGAATGATGCGCGAGAAGGCCTGAAACACGGCGATCTCCTCGGTACAAGGGGAGCGCAAGTCCTCCTCCAGCAGCGCCCGCCCCTGCTCGTCCAGGGCTGCTCCCTTGGTGGCCAGCACCTGGGCGCGGTAACGCTCGGTCTCGGCGTGGGGGTCGATGCGGCTCACCTCCAGATGATGCAGGCTACCTGCCAGCGTCTCGCTCAGATGCGCGGCGGGATCCGAGGTGGTGAGGTGCACCGGCAGGCCGCGACTCGCCAGCTCCACCGCCACAGCGGCCGCCAAGGGGG
>NZ_JRJY01000166.1:39604-48353 GCF_000801015.1 Aeromonas sp. ZOR0001
CTCAACTCGGGCTGGGCATGCTGGATGCCGGACTGTACGGTCGTGAATTGATCGGCCATCGCGGGTGGTTGCAGCAACAGGCGCAAACTGTCGAGCCCCACCAGATTGGTGGCCAGCAGCGGGATATGATCCTGCGCCAGCCCCTTTATCCCCTGCGGCATCTGAGCGAGAGCCTGTTGCTCGCGCTGCCAGAGCGCCATTGCCAGCGGATCTCCGGCAATGGCGCCTTCGGGGAAGAGGCCATTGATCACCAGTTGCTGATTCAACAAGCCAATGGCGGCCAGCTCCTCGTGGGTGCGAGCCACTTCCCGCAGGGTGGAGTGCTGGGCGCGTGCCACCAACACCAAGCGGGTGCGAGCGGCATCAGCCAGGGCGGCGACCGCCTCTGCATACTGGCTGCGCTGTTTCTCCAGCCCCGCCAGCGGGCCCAGGCAGGAGGCATCCCCCTTGCCCTGCTCCAAAAATTCGCTCCAGGCGCCCGGCAATTGCAGCAGCCGGATGGTGTGGCCAGTTGGGGCAGTATCAAAGACGATATGGTCATACTCGGCCAGCAGCGTTTGGTCGGTCAGCAGCGCAGTGAATTCGTCAAAGGCGGCGATCTCGGTGGTGCAGGCGCCGGAGAGCTGCTCCTCGATGCTGCGTACCACGCTCTCGGGCAACTTGCCACGCACCGGCCCGACGATCCGCTCCCGATAGGCTTTGGCCGCCGCGGGGGGATCTATCTCCAGCGCCGACAAACCGGGCACTGTGGCGATGGCGGTGACGCGATTGCCGATCTCGGTGGCAAACACCTGCCCCACGTTGGAGGCAGGGTCGGTGCTTACCAACAGCACCCGCTTGCCAATATCACACAGCGCCACCGCACTGGCGCAGGCCAGCGAGGTCTTGCCCACCCCGCCCTTGCCGGTGAAAAAGAGAAACGGCGGTGGATTGGTCAGAAAATGATACATAGCCTCTCCCGAATGGTGCGTCACGACTCAGCAGCAACCGCTACCAGAGCAGCAGCCACCCTTGACGATCCCCTTGATGGCCGCTTGCGGCGCAGGCAACCCGGCATAACGGGCCAGCTCGCTGCGGCTCGGATAACGACCGGTCAACACCACCTGCCCCTCCACCAGCACCAGTGGCAACCCCTCCTCCCCGGCGTGGGTCAGAAAAGCGCTGACGGCAGGTGTCTCGGCAAATTGCATCGGCTGCTGGGCCAGATTGAAACGTTCGATGGCAACCCCCTGCTCCTTGGCCCAGGCAAGGTCCGCAGCAAAGGTGACCAGCGCCTGATCAACCTCGGTGCCACAAACGCCGCTGGAGCAGCAGAGGGCAGGATCAAAAATCTGAATGGAGGACATGGTATTACTCCTTGTTGCAGCAGGGCTGCGCAGGCAGAACATGGGGGGAGCAGGCTGACTCGGCACGCATCACGCCGCACGCCTCGGGATGACCGGCGCAGCACTCCTCGGTAAGGTAGGCGATCACATCCAGCATCAGGGGAATATTGGCGCGGTAGCGTAGAAAGCGCCCCTCCTGCTCCACCGACAGCAGACCGGTGTTGAGCATCGCCTTGAGGTGAAACGAGAGGGTATTGGGGGCAATATCGAGCTCGCTGGCCAGTTCACCGGCGACCCGCCCCTCCAGCCCGGCCTTCACCAGCAGCCGCCATACATCGAGCCGGATGCCGGATGCCAGCGATTCAAAGACCTTGGTGG
Organism: Aeromonas sp. ZOR0001; assembly: GCF_000801015.1. Taxonomy (NCBI): domain Bacteria; kingdom Pseudomonadati; phylum Pseudomonadota; class Gammaproteobacteria; order Aeromonadales; family Aeromonadaceae; genus Aeromonas; species Aeromonas sp. ZOR0001. Next base: position 41,308 of record NZ_JRJY01000166.1, read on the forward strand.
CCATCTCTTTGTTCATCTTCATTCCCCTTGGTGCGACCTTTCATTTCAACTATACAAGAATTATTGAAATGATCAAGATACGTACCAAAGCGAAGATACGAGATTCTGGTATCAAACCGGGCTGACTGGAGAATCGACGAGTGAACAACAGTAGCGGACGACCACACAGGGTTCATCGCAGATAAACAGACGCCCTCCAGAGGGAGGGCGTGTATCAGACAGTCAGAGCTGTCGGGGCAATCAGACGAACGCGTGCCTTATTTGGCAGCTGGCACAGCGTTGAAGGTGAGCAGGGCCGCCTTGTTGGCATCGCTCAGAGTCAGCTGGTTGCCGTTGATGGAGTAGGTTGCCACCTTCTCCAGCTTTTGCAGGAACTCGGTCTCTTTGTTCATGGCGTCGCCGATGCACATCATGCGAGTGGAGCCCATGGCGCCCAGCGTCAAGACACCGTCACCCTGCTTGGTGATGCCGCCAAAATAGCGGTTGCAGCCGCCCTTGCCCGCCACCTTGCCGTCGACCACTTGCAGGGTGAAGGTATCGCCGGTGGCGCCTTGCAGCTGCCAGCTGGATGCTTGCAGTTGAGCCATGCTGGAACCTGTTGCCATAGCGCAGCCTCCCAGTGCCAGCGCGGCCAGCAGAGTCAGTTTCTTGTTCATGGATTCACCTCTTAATGATTAGAGCCATCAATACGGCAGCCTGTTTAACATGGCTGGCGCCCATGCCAAAGGATTTTATTGTGATCTCCCTTCACTTTACTACCAGCTGGCATGTGCCATGCTTAGGCTCAGTTCCGGACCCAGGGAGGGGAAACGAATGGTCAAATCGCTCATCATCACACTGCTTGCAACCTGCGCCAGCATGGCCGCACAGGCCGCCGACTGGGCAGTGGTTCAGCCGCAATCCAACCCGTCTCTCTATCTCAAAAGTTACTCGGGTGTGTTGCTCAATGGCCATAGCCATCACAGCGACAGTTTTGATCTCTGGCTGGTCAATAGCGGCTATCAGTATCCGGTGGTGGATGATGTGGCCCTCTTTATGGAAGCGGGCCCGGCGGTGGCGGACCAGAATCGCACATCCGGTTTCAATATGAGTTCGGGGATACGCTACCAACTCTCTCCAGCATTCAATATCGGCAGCCAGATCAAGCATCTTGATCTCAACAAGGCCAGCACCCTGCTGGAGCTCAACTCCAGCCTGCTGCTGACCCCCAGACTCTCCCTCACCGCCAACTACGGCGTCAGCGCCATCACTGCCGATCAGGCACTGAGCCTAGGGGTCGGTTTCAACTTCTGAATCAGATCAGCGGCGTGGCACTCACCACCACGCCGTTGCGATCCGCATAGACGTAATCCCCTTCGTGGATGGTCACACCGGCAAAGCTGACCACGGCCCCCAGCTCTCCCAATCCTCGCTTCTCGGTCTTGACCGGACAGGCTGCCAGCGCCTTGACCCCGAGCGCCAGTGTCGCCAGGGTGCCCACATCCCGCGCCGCGCCGTGGATCAGGATACCCTCCCACCCCTGCTCCACCGCCTTGACCGCCAGTTGATCGCCAAGCAGCGCACGGCGCAGCGAGCCGCCGCCGTCGATCACCATCACTTTGCCGTGACCGGGGCGGGTCACCAGATCCCGCACCAGGCTGTTGTCTTCATAACAGGAGAGCGTTACGGCGCGACCATAAAAGAGGGCCTTGCCGCCAAAATCCTGAAACACCGGGTCGGCCACTTGCAGCAAGTCGCCATGTTGATCGCAGAGGTCGGGCAGGAGATCCAGCATGATTTGATTCCTTTCAGATACATGAAGGTGTTCATTCTTTCATCAGGCAAGGTTTCTGGCAATCCAGAAGGATTCAATATTGCCCAGACAAACTGCTGATTTATCCATCAATACTGGCACCAGCCAGAGCTGGCCATCCTCCACCCAGTAGAGAGCATTCTGGCCAAAACGGGCAGCCAGCTGACGGGCTTGTGGCAGGGATAGCGCCACCGCCAGCGATGACTCCTGCCAGCGTTCGTCCGGGTCAGATCCCCAAAATGGCCCCACCACGGGCACCTGCAAATCCACGGTCAGATGGCGCCACATAGCCCGTTCCCGCCGCATATTGCGTCGTTCTGTGACCCACTGGCTGGCCGGATTCCAGGCTGTGATGATGGCAAAGGCAGACCAGTCTGGTGGCTCAAATGGCGCGATAAAGCAGATTTTCTTGTAGTTTTCCCACAAATTCATGTCAATCACATGTTACATTCCATTACATTTTGTAGGGGCGAAAACCCGGTTCAGGCCAAGTATGATGCTGCTGTACCAGGGTTTGACCTATATCAAATCAGAGTTAAAAAGTTGCTATCTGACGGCAAAGAGTGTTGTTATGCTCCTGTTAACTGATAAAATGCGGCCACTTTCGTAATGGACGACCTTTCCAGGCTCTGCTCGACCAGACTTGTCGGGAACCTATAAGTGGCACAGGGATACTTGCCGGTACTGATGCCTAATTCGCGATATTCCGACCTGACTCTCATACCCAGGATGACGTAATAAATTTTCAGGATCAGTCAGGAAATCGGTTTGAAACGCCAAAGAGTGTTAAATTTAAGATAATTAACTGATAAGAATCTGGGAATATTCATGCAAACACCACACATTCTGATCGTCGAAGACGAGCTGGTCACACGCAATACCCTGAAAAGCATTTTTGAAGCCGAAGGCTACATCGTGCTCGAAGCCAACAACGGCGACGAAATGCACCAGGCCCTCACTTCCCACACCATCAATCTGGTGATCATGGACATCAACCTGCCGGGCAAGAACGGCCTGCTGCTGGCCCGTGAGCTGCGTGAGAACGACAACATCGCCCTGATGTTCCTGACCGGTCGTGACAACGAAGTGGACAAGATCCTGGGTCTGGAGATCGGCGCCGATGATTACATCACCAAGCCGTTCAACCCGCGCGAGCTGACCATCCGTGCCCGCAACCTGCTGAGCCGCACCATGAACGTGGCTGCCGGTGGCGAAGAGAAGAAGCTGGTTGAGCGCTACCTGTTCAACGGCTGGGCGCTGGATATCAACAGCCGCGCACTGGTCAGCCCGACTGGCGACATGTTCAAGCTGCCGCGCTCCGAGTTCCGCGCCATGCTGCACTTCTGCGAAAACCCGGGCCAGATCCAGACCCGTGCCGAGCTGCTGAAGAAGATGACCGGCCGTGAGCTCAAGCCACACGACCGTACCGTTGACGTGACCATCCGTCGCATTCGCAAGCACTTCGAAAGCGTTAACGATACTCCGGAGATCATCGCCACCATCCACGGCGAAGGCTACCGTTTCTGTGGTGAGCTGGAGCAGGAATAAGCTCCCGCGACGCTGTTGATCTGAAAAGGCGCCTTGGGCGCCTTTTCTGTCTCTGCGGTTTGCCTTAAAAGCTGAGAAACCGTGAGCGTGACGTCTGACGGCGCACAAGACAGATGAAAAACAAAAAGCCCACTCGCAGGAGTGGGCTTTTTGTTTTGAAGCTGGAGCGGGCAGCGGGAATCGAACCCGCATCATCAGCTTGGAAGGCTGAGGTAATAGCCATTATACGATGCCCGCCTGGCATCTGAAATTTGGAGCGGGTGATGGGAATCGAACCCACGTATGCAGCTTGGGAAGCTACCGTTCTACCATTGAACTACACCCGCGTCAGGGCTCCTACTATATGCATTTTGCCGCCGAGCGCAATGGCGCCTTTGCCACTTTTTTCAATAAATCAATCTGTTCGGACAAGGATTGAACAGACGGTTGCTTTTTCAATCAAACATTTTCAACACAGATAATTTACAAGGTTGCCAAGGCCAAACGGCAAGGATAGTCTTGCGCCACTCGACGCGAGGATGGTGGTAATGGATAAAAAAACGCAAAAACGTCTCTATGGCTGGTTGCGCAAGCAATCGAGTCACGGTCGCCGCTGGATCATGATTTCCATCGCTTTTGGCCTTGGCCAGGGCATTCTGATGGTGGCGCAAGCCTGGCTGCTGGCGACCCTGTTGCACGGCTTTATCATCGAAGGCTCAACGCCTGAGCAATCCATCACGCTCTTTATTACCCTGCTGCTGGTGACGTTTGGCAAGGCAGCGCTGGCCTATGGCCGCGAAGTGGCCAGTTTCAAGGCGGGCAGCGCGGTGCGCCAGACCATCCGCCAGCTGGTGCTCACTCGCTTGAGTCGTCTCGGCCCTGCCTATATCCAGCGCCGTCCGGCCGGTAGCTGGGCCAGCCTGTTGCTGGAACAGATTGAAAACATGCAGGATTTCTTCTCCCGCTATCTGCCGCAGATGGCCATCGCCGTCTTTATTCCGGTGGTCATTCTGATAGCCGTGTTCCCGGTCAACTGGGCAGCGGGCCTGATCCTGCTGGGCACTGCGCCCCTCATCCCCATCTTTATGATCCTGGTGGGTGTGGGCGCGGCCGATGCCAACCGCCGCAACTTTCAGGCGCTGGCCCGTCTCTCCGGCCACTTCCTCGATCGCCTGAAGGGGCTGCGTACCCTGCAACTCTTTATGCGGACCCAGGCAGAAGGTGAAGCCATTCGCGACGCCTCGGAAGATTTTCGCGAGCGCACCATGGAGGTGCTGCGCCTGGCGTTTTTGAGCACCGCCGTGCTGGAGTTCTTCGCCGCCATCTCGGTAGCGCTGGTCGCCGTCTACTTCGGCTTCTCTTATATCGACCATCTGAACTTTGGTAGCTATGGGGTCAAGGTCACCCTCTTTACCGGCCTGTTCGTGCTGTTTCTCGCCCCCGAGTTCTACGCCCCGCTGCGGGAACTGGGTGCCCACTACCACGCCAAGGCGCAGGCTATCGGCGCTGCCGAGCAACTGCTGGAGTTCCTTGAAGCCGAGGTGAGCGAGCCGGCCGCAGGCACAGCGCCGTTCCATGCCGACAGCCCGGTCAAGGTAGAAGCCAAATCCCTTGAAGTACTGAGCGCCGAAGGCAAGGTGCTGGTCGGCCCTATCGACTTCACTTTGGAAGCCGGTTCGCGCACCGCCCTCATCGGCGTCAGCGGCGCAGGCAAGAGCTCGCTGGTCAACGCCCTGCTCGGCTTTGCCCCCTATCGTGGCGAGCTCAAGGTCAACGGACAGGAGCTCGCCACCCTCGACATGAGCCAGTGGCGCCTGCAGCTGGGCTGGCTCTCGCAAAACCCGCAGCTGTTCCACGCCTCCTTGCGCGACAACCTGCTGCTGGCCAAGCCGACGGCCAGCGATGCCGAGCTGGAAGATGCCCTGAAGCGGGCTCAGGCGTGGGAATTTGCCATGGAGAAGGGGCTCGACTATCCGGTCGGCGATCAGGCAGGCGGCCTCTCGGTCGGTCAGGCACAGCGCCTCGCCCTGGCACGAACCCTGCTCAAATCAACCCAGCTGATGGTGCTCGATGAACCGACCGCCAGTCTGGATCGCCACTCCGAACGCGCCATCATGACCACCATTGAGCAGGTGATGGCTGGCCAGACCCTGCTGATGATCACCCACCGCCTCGACCAGCTCACCAAGATGGACAAGATCCTGGTGCTGGCCCACGGCCAGCTGGTGGAGCAAGGCAGCTTCCAACAATTGAGTCAGGCGGATGGGCCTTTTGCCCGCCTGCTCTCCCAACGTTCCGGAGGTTCTCTCGATGAGTGATCTGTTGCCATTTCTGCGCCTCTACCGCCAACACTGGCTCAGCCTCTCCCTCGGTCTGCTGCTGGCGCTGGTGACTCTGGTAGCCGGCATGGGGCTGCTGTCGCTCTCCGGCTGGTTCCTCTCCGCCGCCGCCGTAGCGGGGATGGCGGTCGCCAGCCGCGACAGCTTCAACTACATGACCCCCGCAGGCGGAGTGCGCTTCTTCTCCATCGTCCGCACAGCCGGTCGCTGGGGTGAGCGGGTAGTGAGCCACGACGCCACCTTCCGGGTGCTGACCCGACTGCGGGTCTGGTTCTGGCAGAAACTCTCGCCGCTCTCCACCGGTACCCTGGCCGGTTTCCGTCAGGCGGATCTGCTCAATCGACTAGTGGCCGACATCGATGCGATGGACCACGTCTACCTGCGGCTGATCACCCCCATAGGCGCGGCCCTGCTCAGCACCGCCGGACTGGTCTTCTTCCTGTCGTTTTTCGACAGTCGCCTCGCCCTCACCCTGGGAGCCATTCTGCTGTTTGGCATGATCGCCCTGCCGCTGGTGTTCTACTTCCTCGGCCGTCGCCCCGGTCAGGCGCTGATTGCCGAAAAATCGACCCTGCGTACCCGGATGGTGGACTATCTGGATGGTCAGGCCGAGCTGCAGATGTTTGCCGCCGCCCCCAAGGCGCTGGTTGAGCTGCAACAGGCCGAGCAAGCGCTGCTCGCCGCGCAGGCCCGGATGGCCAAGGTGAGCGGGCTGGCCAACTTCTCGGTGCAACTGCTGAGCGGCTGGACCCTGACCCTGATGCTCTGGCTGGCCGGTCATGGAGTGGCGGGTGCTGCGCCCGACCCCATTACCGCATTGATGGTCTTTGCCACCCTGGCAAGCTTCGAGGCACTGATGCCACTGGCGGGGGCTTTCCAGCACCTCTCCACCAGCCTCACCTCGGCACGCCGCCTGAACGAGATCCTGCAAGAGGCAAAAGCCCCCGTGTGGGGTGACGAGCAGACCCACGCCACCGCTGGCGCACTGCAGATCAATGACCTCTATTTTGGCTACCCCGGCAACCCTCAGCCGGTGCTGCGTGGCTGCACCCTGCAACTGCACGCCGGTGAGAAGCTGGCGCTGCTGGGCCAGACCGGCTGCGGCAAATCGACCCTGATGGGGCTGCTGACCCGTGAGTGGAGCCCGCAGGCAGGCAAGATCCTGCTGGGTGGCAAGCCGCTCACCGACTACAGCGAAGGGGCGCTGCGCGCCTCCATCTCGGTGGTGAGCCAGCGGGTGCATCTGTTTGCCGATACCTTGCGGGGCAACCTCAAACTGGCCGCCCCGACCGCCTCTGACGAGCAGCTGATTGCGGTGCTGACCCAGGTCGGACTGGCCAATCTGCTGGAAGATGAGGCGGGCCTCGACGCCTGGCTCGGTGACGGCG
>NZ_JRJY01000166.1:48470-75166 GCF_000801015.1 Aeromonas sp. ZOR0001
GCCCCCTCTCCGGTGGTGAGCGTCGCCGTATCGGCATCGCCCGCGCCCTGCTGCACGATGCGCCACTCTGGCTGCTGGACGAGCCGACCGAAGGGCTCGACAGTCAGACCGAGCGGGAGATCATGGATCTGCTGTTCAAGCTTGGAGCAGATCGCACCTTGCTGCTTATCTCCCACCGCCTGCTGGGGATGGAGCAGATGGACCGGATTGCCCTGATGGAAGAGGGACAGATCCGCCTCTGCGCCCCTCATGACGAGCTGCTGGGCGATGATTACTACCGCAGCCTCTATCAGCGACTGGCTCCTGTTTGATATCAGGCTGATATCAGCCTGATGGGGGTCACACCCCGACAACCGGGCGCAAAACGGGGCTGGTCGCCGCAGGCGGCTGGCCCCTATAATGTCCCCCTCATTATTCAACAAGATGCCGACATGGAGCGCCTGCGCATTTCTACTGTCCTCATCACCGACACAAGATACGAGACGATGAAACGCCTGATCCTGATGATGCCCCTGATTGCCTCCGGCTGTGCCAACTACGCCTTCAACAGCAATCTGGATAAAGAGAACTTCGACGAATACTTCAAACCCGGTAGCGTGCGCATCTATGAACAGGATGAGCTGGCTGACCTCAACTACCTCTACCTCGGCACTATCGAGGGTGAATCCTGCCAGGTCGATGCCAACCAGCCGGTGCCCAACGCAGGTGAAGCGCGCACCCTGGCCCGCCGCCGCGCGGCCGACATGGGTGGCAACGGCGTCACCATCGACAAATGCGCCGAGTTCAGCGACACCCCGGGCTGTCTGAAACAGGTGATCTGCTACGGGCAGGCGCTGAAAGTGGCCGAAGAGAAGTAACCCGCTGTCATGGCCCTCGCTATCGTTCGCCTTGGCAGCCCGCGCCTGCCCGATGAGGGGCTGCGGATCGGCACGGTGCGCCGCCCGCCCCGCGGCATACCCAAGAGCGAATTTGCCAGCCAGCATTGGTACGATGTCTGGTTCCCCAATCTGGCCCCCAGCAGCGAGACCATGAAGCTGGGGCAGGCAGCCGAGACACCGGCTCAGTGGGCGGCGTTTGGCAAACAGTACAAGGCCGAGATGGCGCCACCTGCCGCCAGGCATGATCTGGCGCTGCTGGCCGCCCTCTCACACACCACCAATCTGTCGGTGGGTTGCTACTGCGAGCAGGAGTCCCGCTGCCATCGCACCATATTGAAAGAGCTGCTGGTAGCCGCTGGGGCCGCCATCCGCTAACTCGGTGAGCGACAGCGATGGGACGGGGAATCGCGTCAGCCTGTATTCGGCAACCATCAGGCATGGATAGACAGAGAGGGCATCCCGCAGGATGCCCTCTCTCGTTGTGTTCACACCTGCCGCGCCACACTCGGCAGCAGCGGCACGATAAGCACGCCAATCTCTTATAACACGATGGGCTCCAGCAACTGCTGACGCAGCAAGTCCTCCTGGGACAGAGTCATGGCATGTTCCGCCACCCCGGCGGCAGGCTCGATGGCCAGCCAGTGGGCAAGGTCGGCGGCGGTCTCCTCCAGCGGCCGGAAGTTCAACCCGTGGACGATGGCCGCCTCGGCGCTTATAGAGCCGTAACCGGCAAACTCCGCCTGCGCGCAGGGCAAGAGGGTGGGATAGCTCTGCCAGGGCTCAATTCCGGCCGCCATCAGGGTCGACCAAGGCAGCCACTCGGGCAGGATCGGGCGGGCGGGCTGCAACCGGGCGCTCAGCCGCTCCAGCCAGTCGCAGAGGGTAATGCCGGGTTTGAGCAGGTTGAATATGCCCCCCAACTGCTGCTCGGCCGCGCGCAACACAAACTCGGCGCAGTCGCGCACATCGAGATACTGCAAGCGATCCTCGCCACTGCCCGGCAGCAACCAGGGCCCGCCCTGCTGCACCCGCTTAATCCACCAGGCCATGCGCCCGGTAGGATCATGGGGGCCGCACAACACGCCCGGGCGCAGGATGCAAAGCCGCTCACCCCAGCGGGCGCGATACTCCTGCTCGCACAACACCTTAAGGGGGCCATAGTCAGTGGGCATTTCACCTTCGGGGATAGCATGCAGCGGCGCCGACTCATTCATCCCAGGCATTGAGAAATCGCGATAGACGCTGATGGTGGAGATAAAGATCAGCCGCGCGCAGCGCCCGAGCAAAGCTGCCGAGAGGCTCGCCGCCTGCTCAGGGCGATAGCAGCAGGTATCGATGACGAGATCCCACTGCAACCCGGCCCCTTGCAGGGCGCTCAGGCTCTTGTCCCTGTCACCGGTGAGCTGCACCAGATCGCGCCAGTCCGGATGCTGGTGCAGGCCACGGTTGAACAGAGTCACTTCATGGCCCCAATCCAGCGCCAGCGCGGTGAGGTGGCGCCCCAAAAAGCCGGTGCCACCGATAATCAGCAATTTCATCCCTCTCCCTCCCCCTTCGGCGCGAGTGCGCACATTTCATCCTGACACGCCAATGCCTCCACCCTACGCAACTTGGCGTGCGGGCACAGCCCCCGACTGGCCGGGATGGGACAGGGATCACGGCAGCGCCGTAGAAATTGGCGTAATGAGGCCAAGCCTGCGTTTTGGGGCCGCCTGTGCTAAATTGCCGGGGTTTTCAGTCAGGATCCGCCATGAAGTTCGAAATCGACACCCTCGGGATCATCCGCTCTCCCTACAAGGAGAAGTTCGCCATCCCCCGCCAGCCCGGACTGGTCAAATCGGCCCGCGCCCGCCTCGAGCTGCTCCCCCCTTACGATCAGCCGGATGTGCTGCGCGGCATCGAGCAGTTCTCCCATCTGTGGCTAAGCTTCGTCTTTCACCAGACCATGGCGCAGGGCTGGCACCCGACGGTGCGCCCGCCGCGCCTTGGCGGCAACGAGCGGGTCGGCGTCTTTGCCACTCGCTCCACCTTCCGCCCCAATCCGCTAGGTCTCTCGGTGGTCGAGCTGCACGGGATTGGTCGCGAGCGGGGCAAGCTGTGGCTGGAGCTGGGGGCGGTGGATCTGCTCGATGGCACCCCCATCGTCGATATCAAGCCCTACATTCCCTATGCCGACAGCCTGCCGGATGCCCGTGGCGGTTTTGCCCCCGACGCCCCCACCCCGCCGCTGGCGGTGAGCTTCAGTGCCGAGGCCGAGCAGCAGTTGCAACCCTGGCTCAAGGCCCATCCCGAGCTGCGCCAGCTGGTGAGCGAAGTGCTGGCGCAAGATCCGCGCCCCGCCTACAAGAAGGGCAAGCCCGATGAGAAGGAGTACGGGGTGCGGCTGTTTGACTGCAACGTCCGTTTTCGCATCAGCGAGCCGGATTGCTTGGTGCTGGCCATCGAGCCTGCCTGAACCTGGGCGGGCTGACATCACTGATGCTATTTCACGCCTTCTTCACGTCACAAGGGGCTTAATGAGCCTGTAAATTGTGTGGCATTGATCAGACTATCCCCCCGGTTGCCAGTGATACCATGCAGACAGCAGAGGGCATCTCCTCTCTGACTGAGGCCAGCCGCAGGCTGCCGGTTGATGGCAAGCATGGCAGCCAGCCTGTTGCCGCCAAAGGATCTGGCCTCGCTCCGACACGTTTGAGTGCGGGGATACCACACGGATGTGACAGCACTTCGAAGGAACAAACCTATGCTGATGAACAGTGAACAACGTTATGGCACCCTGAATATCGGGCTGCACTGGCTGACCCTGTGGGCCATGATCGCCGTCTACGCCCTGATCGAATTTCGCGATATCTTCCCCAAAGGGGACCCTGGCCGGGATCTGATGAAGGAGTGGCACTTTATGCTGGGGCTGCTTATCTTCGCCCTGGTGTTTGTCAGACTGGCCCTGCGCTGGATGAGCCCGACACCGCGTATCGTGCCCGAGCTCTCCCCGATCATGCACAAGCTGGCAAAACTGGCCCACTTCGCCCTCTACGGTTTTCTCATTCTCACCCCGCTGTTTGGCTGGCTGCTGCTGAGCGCCGCGGGCAAGCCCATCCCCTTCTTCGGGCTTGAGCTGCCTGCCCTGCTTTCCCCAAGTCCGGATCTCAAGGGGCTGATCAAGGAGGTGCACGAGACGCTGGGCAATATCGGTTACGCCCTGATAGGCCTGCACACGGTGGCGGCCCTCTATCACCACCATATTCTCAAAGACAACACCCTCACCAATATGCTGCCGCCGCGCCGCAGCTAACGGGTAACAAAGAAATGCTGAGGGGGCCATCGTGGCCCCCTCTCTGTTTTCCTGAACCACCGTCATCTGCACCGCTGGCAAACGGCATCACGCCTGCTTGGCCAGCTCCTCGGTCGGCTTGCCTTTCGGCTCGTGCGGCAGCTTTTTCACATTGTTCTTGCTCTCCGGCTGCTTGCTCCCGGACGAACTGTTTTCAGACAAGGCTTGCAACACGGGCTCGGCCTTGCCGGCCACGGTGGGCTGGGACTGGCCAACAAAGTTGCCGCCCTTGCAGATGGAGAGACTGCCCCCCTTGAAGATCCCCTGCATCTTGCCGCTCTCCAGGATCTCCACCTCGGCAGAGGTACAGGTGCCTTCCAGCAGACCATTGATGATCACGTGGGGCGCACTTACCTCTCCCTCAACGCTACCGCCCTCCATGATGCGCAGCACACCACCGATGAGCTGGATGGTGCCATTGATCTGACCGCGCACCTCCAGATCCCCCTCCACCTGCAACTCGCCCTTGAAGCGGGCCCCGGCTGCAATCACGGTGGCGCCGGCCGACCCAGTAGCCGCACCACCTTTGTTTCTTCCAAACATCCGTACTCTCTCCACCAACCACACAAGCAGAACCAGCGGCATCGGCGCCACTGGCCACAGAAAACAGGGCGACCCCAGCACGTAGAGCAGCAAGGCTGCCCCCCAGCAGAGCCAGACAATATAGAGGAGATCGCTGCGCTCACGCTGTTGCAGTCGCGTCAGCAGCCTCCCGGCCATCTCTCTCATCACACCAAACCTTTCGCAACATGGCTGCCGACCAGCAGGCCATCGACAACCCGGACCATGGTTAAACGACCAGTTGGCGCGAACTCTGAAGTCCCGCTGATTCAGTCCCGATACAGCCGGGATGCATTAGGATTCGAATTGACTCGAAGCGACATACACTTTCTAATTGACAGCCTGGATCCCTATGACCGCTCACATCATGAAAATTCTGTTGGTCGAAGACGACAAGCTGCTCAATCACCACCTCTCCTCTCTGCTGACCGAAGCCGACAATCAGGTCTACAGCACCGACCAGGCCGGGATTGCACTGCACTACGCCGCCGACTATCCCATTGATGTGGCCATCATCGACCTCGGTCTGCCCGATATGGACGGCCTGCAACTGATCCGGCAACTGCGCGAACGGCAGATCCCCTTCCCCATCATTGTGCTGACCGCCCGTGGCAACTGGCAGGACAAGGTCGAAGGACTGGAAGCGGGTGCTGATGACTATCTGGTCAAACCGTTCCAGAAAGATGAGCTGCTGGCCCGACTCAATGCGCTGGTGCGCCGCAGCGCCGGTTTTATCTCGCCCAGGGTGAAAGCCGGTGATTACGAGCTGGATCTCTCCCGCAAGGAGCTGACCATCGCCGGTGAAGTGGCGGTGCTCACCAGCTTTGAATACCTCATTCTGGAGTACCTGATGCGCAATGCCCGTCAGGTGGTCTCCAAGCAGCAACTGCTCGACCAGCTCTACGGTGACGGCGAAGGGGACCCCAACACCATCGAGGTGATGGTAAGCCGCCTGCGCAAGAAGCTGGATCCGGAGGGGACGATTCAACCCATCTCCACCATCCGGCGTCAGGGTTATATCTTCAACCTCTCCTGTAACTGATGCAGTTTCATCTGCCGCGCCCCATCAAGATGATCCGCAGCTCACTGCACATCAAACTGCTGCTCAGCTCGCTGCTGGTCATCGCGCTGATCATGGGGTTTGCCGTCTACGCCCTCTATCTTGGTCACGTCGAGGAGCAGACCCAGAAGGCCAGCGCCCGGATGCAGGAGAACCTGGCCAAGTTGTTTTCCTCCACCGAGCCGGATGACAAGGGGTCGAACGTCGAGCTGGGGCGGATATCCCGCGGTGCGGGGGATCGCAACCTCGATACCCTGATCTGCCGCGCCGATGGCGATCTGGTCTGGTCGAGCCTCCATATGCCGGAGGTGATCAAGGCCAAACAGACCATTTGCGGCGATCTGATGAAGTATCTGGGGGGGATGGACCTCGACTACTTCTTCAAGAAGCACACCATCAAGAACGGCGAGAGCTACTTCGTCTACAGCTTGCGGTTTATCCGCAATCCCGGCAGCGGCACCACCGCCTACTACGTGGTGATGATCGACTCGGCCAAACGCTATCACGAAGAGTCCCGCACCTACCTCTACCAGACCGCCAAACAGGCGCTGCTCGCCTATATGCTGCTGGCCGGGCTACTGCTGCTCACCACCTTCTGGAGCCTCAGCTCACTGCGCACCATCGCCCGTCAGATCGACGATATCCGGGCCGGCAAGCGCGATGACCTCTCGAGCGATTTTGAGCGGGAGCTGGCCCCGCTGACCGACTCCATCAACCAGTTGCTGGAGAACGAACGCCAGCAGACCCAGCGCTACCAGCACGCCCTCAACGATCTCGCCCACAGCCTGAAAACCCGGCTGGCGCTGATCCAGATCACTACCCGCGAAGTGAAGCTGGGGCGGGAGATCCACGACAACATCAACGAGCAGATCCTCACCATGGATCAGATGATCCAGTATCAGCTCAGACGGGCCGTTACCGGCCGCCAGCGCCTTGCCAGCAAGGGCACCGAGCCGGTGCCGCTGATTGAAAAACTGCTGGCCAGCCTGACCAAGGTCTATCGCCACAAAAAGCTGCAAACCCACTTCAAGTTCGATGATGACGCTCTCTTTCACGGCGAACAGGGTGACTTGATGGAGCTGATGGGTAACCTGCTCGACAATGCCTGCAAGTTTGCCATCAGCGAAGTGAAGGTGACGGTGCGCCGCCATCTCGAGCGGCTGCGCATCGAAGTGGAAGATGATGGCCCGGGTATCGATCCGGCCAAATCGGAGCAGATCTTCCAGCGCGGCGTGCGGGCAGACAGTTCACCCGGTCAGGGCATAGGTCTGGCAGTGGTGACCGAAATCGTCCACAGCTACGGCGGCCAGATCCGGGTCGATGAATCCCCCCTCGGCGGCGCCCGCTTTACACTGGACCTTCCCTGACACCGGATAGGCCCGACCACGGGCCCTCTGCCACCCGCAGCACTGCCCTACCCAGGGTTAAAAACTCCTGCCTGACACCACCCAATTCAGCAATATGCTATCGAGATGCTTGAGATGTGAGGCATCTCGGTTAAGCTATGGCCGACTCGTTTGTTAACCATTTGATGGACCTGTAATCGCACTATGGAAAACATGTTTGAAAGATTGATGTACGCATCCCGCTGGATCATGGCCCCCATTTATCTTGGGCTCAGCCTCATACTGCTGGCACTGGGAGTGAAATTCTTTCAGGAGATCCTCCATATCCTGCCCAACATACTGGAGATGAAAGAGGTGGATCTGGTGCTGGTCACACTGTCGCTGATCGATATCACCCTGGTGGGGGGACTTATCGTGATGGTGATGTTTTCCGGCTATGAGAACTTCGTCTCGCGCCTCGATGTCGGGGATGAGGGCGACAAACTGGTGTGGCTCGGCAAGCTCGATGCCGGCTCTCTGAAAAACAAGGTCGCCGCCTCCATTGTCGCCATCTCCTCTATTCACCTGCTCAAAGTGTTTATGAATGCCGAAAACCTCCCCAACGACAAGATCAAGTGGTACCTGCTGATCCACATCACCTTTGTCCTCTCGGCCTTCGCCATGGGCTACCTCGACAAGCTGACCCGCAAATAGGAGTCAGCCTGCGATAAACGATATGCCCGATAACACGACATGGAGCGGGCATATCGTGCGACCACTCTTCACAGTCGAGGCCACTATGATCCGTCCATTATTAACAACCGATCTGGATGTCGCCGTCGAGCTCTGGTATCAGGCATCGGTAAAAGCCCACGACTTTATTCCCGCCGCCTTTTGGCATGAGCAACGGGCAGCGATGCGGGACATCTATCTGCCCGCCAGCAAGAGCTGGGTCTATGAGGAGGATGGACAGCTACTGGGCTTTATCTCCTGGTATCAGGGGTCTGTTGCCGCCCTGTTTATCTCCCCAGATCACCAATCACACGGGCTGGGTCGCCAACTGCTCGAATACCTCAAAGCCCAATATGACCGGCTCGAGTTGACGGTCTACGCCGAAAATGAGCAGGCGCGGCGCTTCTATTCCCGCAACGGTTTCAAAGAGGGTGAGCAGCAGTTGTGCGAGCATAGCGGCCACCCCGAGTTGGTGATGCATTGGCAACGGGGATAAGCGGAGCGCCAACATAGATGGCCGCCCGCCTTGGCCGGTATTGGGCCGCCTTGAATGCCATGGCGGCATTCTCTACAATGACCCACTTTTTATTCATTTC
Organism: Aeromonas sp. ZOR0001; assembly: GCF_000801015.1. Taxonomy (NCBI): domain Bacteria; kingdom Pseudomonadati; phylum Pseudomonadota; class Gammaproteobacteria; order Aeromonadales; family Aeromonadaceae; genus Aeromonas; species Aeromonas sp. ZOR0001. Next base: position 56,954 of record NZ_JRJY01000166.1, read on the forward strand.
GGGTTATATCGATGAGCGATACCAGCACCAAACCGGCTCTGCCGGATCACCTCTCCTGCAATCCCCGCAGCCCTCACTATGTGGCCGCCTGCTTCGAGCACCCGATCGGTATTCGCCTGAACGGCAAAGAGCGCACCGATGTCGAGGAGTACTGCATCAGCGAAGGTTGGGTGAAGATCCCCTCCCCCAAAGCGCTGGATCGCCGTGGTCAGCCCATCCTGATCAAGCTCAAGGGCACCGTTGAAGCCTTCTACAGCTAATCAGCGCGCTGCTGCTTGATAAACAACAAGGCCACCCTCGCGGTGGCCTTGTTGTTTCCGGTATTGGTGCTGGCGTCAGCGTTATCTAAGCGGCACCCACCAGCCCACATTTCTCGCTGGGTAGCTCTTATACCCCCAAGCGGTCGCGCAGGGTGTACCAGGCGGCGCCCGCAGCGGTGAAGGGGATGCGGAACAGGCGGCCACCCGGGAAGGGGTAGTGCGGCAGTTTGGCAAAGGCATCGAAGCGCTCGGCCTGACCGCTCAGCACCTCGGAGAGCAGCTTGCCCGCCAGATGGGTACAGGTGACACCGTGGCCGCTGTAGCCCTGCATGTAGTAGATGTTGGGGCCGATGCGACCAAACTGCGGCAGCCGCGACAGGGTGAGCAGGAAGTTGCCAGTCCAGGTGTACTCCACCTTGACGTCGGCCAGCTGCGGGAAAGTCTTGAGCATCTTGGGGATGATCAGCCGCTCGATATCCGCCGGATCCCGCGCCCCATAGACCACGCCGCCGCCATAGAGCAGCCGGTGATCGCCGGAGGTACGGTAGTAGTCGAGCAGGTAGTTGCAATCCTCCAGACAGTAGTTCTGCGGCAGCAGTGAACGGGCCCGCTCCTCTCCCAGTACCTCGGTGGCGATCACCTGGGTACCGCAGGGCATGCTCTTGCTGGCCAGTTCCGGCACCAGATTGCCGAGGTAGGCATTGCCCGCCACCACCACAAAGCGCGCCTTCACCGCCCCCTTGGCGGTCTTGACCAAGGCTGGCTGCCCCGGGGTGATACTGGTGACGGCGGATTGTTCGAAGATCAGCCCACCCTGGATGCGGATGGCTTCAGCCTCCCCCAACGCCAGGTTGAGGGGGTGGATATGACCGCCGCTCTTGTCGAGCAGGGCGCCGACATAGCGATCGCTCGCCACCACCTCGCGCACCCCCTTGGCATCGAGCAGCTCCAGCTGGTCGTTGCCCCACTTCTGCCAGCGGGCGTATTGGGATTTGAGCTCGTGCAGCTGCTTCTCGGTCTCGGCGGCAAAGACGCCCCCCTCCTGCAGATCGCACTGGATGTTGTAGCGCTTGATCCGCTCGCGGATGATCTGTCCCCCCTCAAACAACATGGAACCGAGCAGCCTGGCCTGATCCGGCGGGCAGTTCGCTTCTATGGTGTCGATGTCGCGGCTGTAGGAGTTGACGATCTGGCCACCGTTGCGGCCGCTGGCGCCAAAGCCGACACGGGCTGCCTCTAGCACCACCACCTTGTAACCCTTTTCTACCAGATGCAGGGCGCTGGAGAGGCCGGTATAGCCCGCCCCGATGACGCAGACATCGCACTCCAGCTGCTCGGTCAGTGTCGGATAGGGCGCGTGTTTATTGGCGCTGGCTGCGTAGTAACTGTTTACATGTTCGGTCATGATCCCTGTTTCCTTACCGGTTCGGTTGCCAAACTACTGTCAGGATTAAAAGCTCGCCGGGGTGTGGGCGCTGACGATGCGACAGGTCTCCCCCGACGGATTGCTGAAGCTGTGGGGCTCGCCGGTGTCGATCACATAGCTGTCGCCCGCCTCCAGCTGATAACTCTGGCCCGCCACCGTCAGGATCACCGACCCCTCCAGCACAGTGCCGACCTCCTCCCCCTGATGGGTCACCTGACCGCCGGTGTCGGTGCCGGGGGGATAGGTCTCCAGCATAAAGCCGAGCTGGCGGCGGTTGTTGCCGTTGTGCACCAGCTTGAGGGAGACCCCCTGACTGCCCAGCTCGATCAGCTGATCAGCCTTGATCACCACCTCCGGAGTGCGGCTCTCCTCCTCGGCGAAAAAGCGCGACAGCGGCAGGCCATAGATGGTGAGCAGCTTTTGCAGGGAGGCGACCGAGGGGCTCACTTTGTCCTGCTCGATCATGCAGATGGCGCCATGAGTCAGGCCGCTCAGCTCGGCCGCCCGCCGCTGTGAGAGCCCCAGCTGATGGCGCACCGCCGCCAGCCGTTCCCCCATGGTGCGCGCCCCGGCGTCAGCCCCACTCAACGGTCGAGCCACGCCTTCCCGGCTCTGTGGCCCGCTCATGACAAGCCCCCTGCTGCGCCATGTCTGCATCCTTGCATCATCAGCCTCTCCTGCTTGCGCGTGATCGCATCGGATCAGGCGCTGCCTGTTTACCCTGCTGGTTAAAATAGCCGACCAGCTTTCCCTTGCCGTTCACTATGTTACACAGCAAAACCGTTCATTATTTTGTACACCTGATTTACCATCCCCCGGTCGTCTGCCCACTTACAGCCTGCAAGCGAACCGGAGAAAGCGCGCTACACAGCCCATTTTCTAGCATGGCGCCCCCCAGCAATTCAAATATATTTAACACTTGAAAAACATTTCAGCTCAAATTATGGTCTTCCTGTGCTTATTATTTTATACGGCAGCGGCGCAGGAAGGGTCGGCTCACTCCGGCAACCAGCTGCTCTGACCCACACTCGAGGCTTCTCATGTCAGGAACAACATCCCACTCCAGCTTGATCACATCCCGCGCCTATATAGATGGACAGTGGTGCGAGGCCGCCAGCGGCCGCACCTTCGAGGTCACCAACCCCGCCAGCGGTGCCGTCATTACCCAGGTGCCCGACATGGATGCCGAGGATACCCGCCGCGCCATCGCGGCCGCCCACGCGGCGCAACCCGCTTGGGCAGCGCTGACCGCCAAGGAGCGCAGCAACAAGCTCTACGCCTGGTTTGCCGCCATCACCGCCCACAGCGACGAGCTGGCCCGCATCATGACCTGCGAGCAGGGCAAGCCGCTGGCGGAAGCAAAGGGCGAGGTGGCTTACGGCGCCAGCTTTATCCAGTGGTTCGCCGAGGAGGGCAAGCGCGCCTATGGCCGCACCATCCCGGGCTTTAGCGGTGATCGCCGGTTGGCCACCATCAAGCAGCCGGTGGGCGTGGTCGCCGCCATCACTCCGTGGAACTTCCCCATTGCCATGATCACCCGCAAGGCGGGCCCGGCGCTGGCCGCCGGTTGCACTATCGTCATCAAGCCCGCCGCAGAAACCCCGCTCTGCGCGCTGGCACTGGCCGCCCTGGCCGAGCAGGCGGGGATCCCCGCCGGTGTCATCAATATCGTCACCAGCCATCAGGCGAGCGCGGTGGGCAACGAGCTGTGCAGCAATCCGGTGGTGCGCAAGCTCTCCTTCACCGGCTCCACCCGCATCGGCAAGCTGCTGATGCGCCAGTGCGCCGACACCATGAAGAAGCTATCGCTGGAGCTGGGTGGCAACGCCCCCTTTATCGTCTTTGACGACGCCGACCTTGATGCCGCGGTGGCCGGGGCGCTCGCCTCCAAATACCGCAACGCCGGGCAGACCTGCGTCTGCGCCAACCGGATTCTGGTGCAGGCCAGCGTCTATGACGCCTTCGCCGAGAAGCTGACTGCCGCCGTCAAGGCCTTCAAGGTGGGAGATGGTATGGCGGAAGGCACCCAGATCGGCCCGCTTATCAACCCGGCTGCCGCCAGCAAGGTGGCCGAGTTGGTGCAACAATCGGTCGCCAGCGGTGCCGAAGTGCTGCTGGGAGGGGAAGCCCACCCCGCCGGCCCCCTCTTCTACCGCCCCACCATTTTGGGCAAGGTGGATAAAACCAACCCCATCCTGCAGGAGGAGATCTTCGGCCCGGTCGCCCCGCTGGTGCGCTTCGAGACGGAAGCTGAAGCCATCGCGCTGGCTAACGATACCCCTTATGGGCTCGCCGCCTACTTCTATGGCCGCGATATCGCCCGTGTCTGGCGCGTCGCCGAGCAGCTTGAATACGGCATGGTCGGCATCAACGAGGGGATCATCTCGACCGAGCTGGCCCCCTTTGGCGGGATCAAGGAGTCGGGGTTGGGCCGGGAAGGGGCCGCCGAGGGGCTGGAGGAGTATCTGGAGACCAAATACCTCTGCTTTGGCGCCATTCGCTAGGGCAGCAACAGAGAGACAAGGCGCCGCCGATCTGGCCCGATGGGCTGATCGGTGGTGATGGGCGCCAAAACGCCTGCCACATTTTCAGGGAATATCGGGGGCTGCGGCCCCTCAGGGAGGAAAGATGAGTCAGTCAGAATCAAACAAGGCGTGGCAAGCGCGCCGCGAAGCGGCCGTGGTCAACGGCGTCGGCACCCTGCTGCCGGTCTTCATCGACCGGGCGCAAAATGCCGAGTTGTGGGATGTGGAGGGCAACCGCTACATCGACTTTGCCTCCGGTATCGCCGTGCTCAATACCGGCCACAACCACCCGAAAGTGGTGGCGGCGGTGCGTGAGCAGCTGGAAAAGTTCAGCCACACCTGCTTTCAGGTCACCCCCTACCCCGGCTATATCGAGCTTGCCGAGAAGCTCAATGCCCTGGTACCCGGCCCGACCCCGAAGCGCACCCTGTTTCTCTCCACCGGTGCCGAAGCGGTCGAGAACGCCATCAAGATTGCCCGCGCCCACACCGGGCGCAGCGGCACCATCGCCTTCAAGGGGGGCTTTCACGGTCGCACCATGATGGGCATGGCGCTCACCGGCAAGGTGGTCCCCTACAAGACCGGCTTTGGCCCCTTCCCGGGCGAGGTCTACCACATCCCCTTCCCCGCCGATTATCTCGGGGTGAGTGAAGAGGATGCCCTGCACGCCCTCGAGCTCTGCTTCAGCGCCGACATAGAACCCTCCCGCGTTGCCGCCATCATTATCGAGCCGGTACAGGGCGAAGGGGGCTTCTATCCCGCCTCCCCGAGCTTTATGCAGAAGCTGCGCAGCGTCTGCGACCAGCACGGCATTCTGCTGATTTGCGACGAGATCCAGAGCGGTTTTTGCCGCACCGGCAAGACCTTCGCCACCGAGTATGCCGGTATCGAGCCGGACATCATGACGTTGGCCAAGAGTCTGGCTGGCGGCTTCCCCCTTTCAGCCGTGGTGGGCAAGGCGGAGATCATGAACTCGGCCAAGCCGGGTGGTCTGGGTGGCACCTATGCGGGATCCCCCATTGCCTGCGCCGCCGCGCTGGCGGTCTTGCAGGTGATCGACGAGGAGAAACTCAACCAGAAAGCGCTGGATCAGGGGGAGCAGATCAAGGCGGGGCTGGAACGCATAGCCGAGCGTTTTGACTGCATAGGTCAAATTCGCGGCCCCGGTGCCATGGTGGCCATGGAGCTGGTGAAACGCCGTGATGCCAGCCAGCCCGATCCCGACCTCACCAAACGTCTGGTGGCCGAGGCGGGCAAACGCGGTCTGGTCCTGCTCTCATGCGGGGTGCGCGCAAATGTCATCCGTTTTCTCGCCCCCCTGACAGCCCCTGCGGCAGTGATTGACGAGGGGTTGCAACTCCTTGAAAAATCACTGGAGGCCGTGCTGGCCTGACCAGCAGGAAAGTGACCACTTACCTGTGCAAATAAATGCAATTTTGCCCCCTTTTTTTCTTGTCAAGGGGGCCCTGCAAATGCACAATGCGCCGCCACTGAAAGAACCGATGTAAAACAATGGCATCGGTTCTTTTTTAGACAGTGAACACACCCATAAACGAGGCCGGATCACCCCCGGAAAAGATAGCGAGATTGGCAGCAGTCTCCCGACACCAAGTCTAGTGAGGAACAACATGGGGCATCTCAATGCTTTCCAACCGGCCATGGCCGGTGTGCGCCGCCCTGGCGCCCTTGATTCCCGGGCCTCTCTCCCGGTTTCGTTGATGGACCGTGCCACTCTGGCACTGCATGAGGAACATGCATAATGGCGGCCCAGCAGGTTGGTCTGAAAAAGACCCTCAAACTGTGGCAGGTCGTGGTTATGGGACTGGCGTACCTCACCCCCATGGCGGTGTTCGACACCTTCGGCATCGTTACCGAAATCACCGAAGGCCATGTGCCGACCGCCTACCTGTTTGCCCTCATCGGCATGCTGTTCACTGCCCTGAGCTACGGCCATCTGGTGCGCAAGTTCCCGTCGGCTGGCTCCGCCTATACCTATGCCCAGAAGGTGTTTCACCCCTATGTCGGCTTTATGGTGGGCTGGACCTCCCTGCTCGACTACATGTTCATGCCGATGATCAACATGCTGCTGGCCAAGATCTATCTGGAAGCCCTCTTCCCGAACGTAGAGCCCTGGACCTATATCTTCGGTCTGGCGGCGGTGATGACCGCCCTCAACCTGCGCGGCATCAAGCTAGTGGCCAACTTCAACAGCCTCATCGTCGTCATGCAGTTCAGCATCATCGCCATCTTCATCGGCCTGATCGCCTGGGGCGTGCACAACGGTGAAGGGTTGGGGACCGTGACCAGCAGCCGTCCCTTCTTCTCCGAGCAGATCCAGGTATCGCCGCTGTTGATGGGGGCCTCCATCCTCTGTCTGTCGTTCCTCGGTTTTGATGCCATCAGTACCCTGTCGGAAGAGACCCCGGACGCGGATCGGGTGATCCCCCGCGCCATCGTGCTGACGGCGCTGATCGGCGGTGTGCTGTTCGTCACTACCTCCTACTTCCTGCAGCTCTACTTCCCGGACATCTCCCGCTTCCAGCATCCGGATGCGGTATTGCCGGAGATCGCCCTCTATGTCGGCGGCAAGCTGTTCCAGGCGGTGGTGCTGGTCTGCACTACTGTGGCGGTGCTGGCCTCGGGGCTCGCCTCCCACGCCGGTGTATCGCGACTGCTCTACGTGATGGGTCGTGATCGCGCCCTGCCTGCCCGCTTCTTCGGCTACATCCATCCGAAGTGGCAGACCCCGGCGTTCAACGTGCTGCTGGTCGGCCTGCTGGCCCTCTCTGCGGTGTCGCTGGATCTGGAGATGGCGCTGGCGCTGATCAACTTCGGCGCCCTGGTGGCCTTCACCTTCGTCAACCTGGCGGTGATTGCCCACTTCTATGTGAAGCTGGGCCGCAACAAGTGTCTCAAGGACCACCTGATGTACCTGCTGCTGCCGCTCTGTGGCGCCGCCTGCATCGGGGTACTGTGGCTCAACCTCGAGCCCTCCTCCTTCGAGCTGGGGCTGATCTGGGCGGCGCTGGGGGCCATCTACCTGTTCCTGCGCCTCACCGTGTTCCGCATCCCGCTGCATACTGCCGACAAGGTGGAGATCGCCCAGTAACTACTGGCGCCCCTCTCCCCGATAGAGAACAAGGAGCCTGCGGGCTCCTTGTTGTTTTTGCGATGCTCTGGTTGCCAGCTGCACGGGTTGCCAGAAATGCGGTTTCTGCAGGAAGTGTGACTGATTTCAAATAACTACCCAGCCGGGCTGCTCGCCGGGCCATGGCTCAAGCCGCGTTGCCTTCTATCCTCAGTCATTAATGTGAATGGATATGCAACCTCTCTTTTTCCACTTCACCCCCTCCCATCCCCCGCCAGCCGATAAGCTCGCTGGACTCGAGCCCGGAGGAACGCCGGCAAATATGATCAGGATCAATGTTGAGGCGCTATGCACCCTGCAGCCCCGATTTGCCGATTTTTCATACGCCACGACAGGGTTCTCTCCCCCCCCGAAAAAGGGGGAGCGGCTCGGGGACGGCTGCAGGGGGCGAGTGACCACTTACCTGCCCCGTGCGTATGCAAAAAAATGCGTTAATCCGCCCTTTTTTGCTTGTCAAGGGGGCTGACCGAATGCACAATACGCCGCCAATAAAGGACCGATGTTCACTGCGACATCGGTTTTTGTATTTTTGAAGTGCAGTACAAACCCACCACAAGAGGCCGGAACGTTTCCGGAAGTGATATTCGAGATTGCCAAACAATCTCCCGACGTTGAGAGGATAACAATGGGGCGTTTTAATGCTTTCCTGCCGGTACAGCCCGGTATGCGCCTCCCCGGCGCCCTTGATGTACAGGCTTGCGAATCCATCGTATCCCTGCGCTCGTTGCAAGCACGTGCTGCGGCACTGATTGAGGAGAAAGCGTAATGGCATCGCAAAACGCCAAGCTGCTCAAGACCCTTACCCTGACACAAGTGATTGTGATGGGTCTGGCCTATCTGACCCCCATGGCTGTCTTCGACACCTTCGCCATCGTCGGTGACATCACCGATGGCCGGGTCGCCACCGCCTATCTGCTGGCTCTGGGTGGCATCCTGCTCACCGCTTTCAGCTACGGCCATCTGGTACGCAAGTTCCCCTCTGCGGGCTCTGCCTATACCTATGCCCAGAAGGTGTTCAACCCCTACGTCGGTTTCATGGTCGGCTGGTCATCCCTGCTCGACTACATGTTCATGCCGATGATCAATATTCTGCTGGCCAAGATCTACCTGACCGCCATGTTCCCGGGCGTCGAGCCCTGGGTGTTCATCTTCGGTCTGGTGACCGTGATGACCTTCCTGAACCTGCGTGGCATCAATCTGGTCGCCAACTTCAATGGTCTGATCGTGGTGATCCAGCTGGCCATCATCACCCTCTTTATCGGCCTGATGGCGTGGGGCATCTACCACGGTGAAGGGGCTGGCACCCTGATGAGCAGCCGTCCGTTCCACTTCGAGTCAGCACAGCTGGTACCGCTCTTTACCGGTGCGACCATTCTCTGCTTCTCGTTCCTGGGCTTTGACGGTCTGAGTTCCCTCTCCGAAGAGACTCCGAACGCCGGCAAGGTGATCCCCAAGGCGATCGTGCTGACGGCCCTTATCGGCGGCATCATCTTCGTGGTGGTCTCCTACTGCCTGCAGCTCTACTTCCCGAGCCTTGCCCGCTTCCAGCATCCGGATGCGGTACTGCCGGAGATCGCCCTCTACGTTGGCGGCACCTTCTTCCAGTCCGTGGTGCTGGTCTGCACCACCGTGGCGGTACTGGCCTCCGGCATGGCTGCTCACGCCGGTGTGTCGCGCATCCTCTACGTGATGGGTCGTGATCGCATGATCCCGGAGCGGGTGTTTGGCTACATCCACCCGAAATACCGCACTCCGGCCATCAACGTGCTGATGGTGGGCGGTCTGGCCCTCTCCGCCGTGTCGTTTGATCTGGATACAGCGCTGGCACTGGTCAACTTCGGCGCACTGGTGGCGTTCAGCTTCGTCAACCTGTCGGTGATCGGTCAGTTCTGGGTGCGCGAGAAGCGCAACAAGACCCTCAAGGATCACGTCATCTACCTGTTGATGCCGCTGCTCGGCGCCGCCACCATAGGTGCTCTGTGGATAAACCTGGAGCAGAGCTCCCTCGAACTGGGCCTGATCTGGGCTGGCCTCGGCGCAACCTATCTGTTCCTGCGTCTGGCGGTGTTCCGCATCCCGTTCCGTCAGTACGAGGAAGCAGCTGACGCCTGATCCTTTGCGGATAACGGATAGACAGAAGGGGAGCCATGGCTCCCCTTTTTGCTGCCGGTCTGTGGCCGGTCACACGGGCTTGGGCCCGGTCTGCTTACTGCTTATCCAGTACGGCGGTCGCCGCAGCCTTGAGCGGATCGCGAGCGATGGTCTTGGCATCCTGCTCCGCCTTGTGCAACTGCTGGTTTGCCTTGTCCATCTTCTGCTGCATACCGTTGCCGCTCTCCTTGAGGTCGGCACGCTTCTCGCCCAGCAGGTCGTTGCGGCCTTTTTGCACCTCGGCTTTCACCTTCTCTTTCTCCTGCTTCACCAGCTTGCTGGTATCACAGTTGCCCTTGACCCCCAGAGTGGCATTCACCGCTTCGTTTTTTAGGGCCTTGTCGAGGTTGCAGTCGGTTTTCAACAGGCTGGCCTGTGCCCCTGCCGAGAGCAGCCCCAGCGACAGAGAGAGGATCCATGCACGCATCATCTTGTTTACTCCTGCTTGCCAATAAAGGGGCGCAGTGTAGCGATCACGTCCCGGCTGGCAAGACGGCAGTGCTTTCGCCCCCCCTTTTGCTACCCCTGAGCCAACCGACTCGGTCAGCGCCTGTCGCCGCAGTTCGTCGTCATAAAAACATCATCGAAATGTCACGTTGTCATATTTCTGTCATTAACCATTGATTAAATGCGCGGGTCATCAACAACCCAAGACGGAACGACCGTCTCAAGAGGCTTTATGCAACACCATCACTCCTTGTCACAGCCGCCCGCGACCCGCGCCCTGTTCAACTGGATGAGTGTCATCGTACTGGTCTACCTGATCCTGGTTGCCGTGGGCGCCATCTCCCACGGCTTCAAAGATTTCTCCGGCGGCGCCGAGGGCGCAGCCCAGATCTTCGCCTTTGCCAACAACCCCTTTGTCGCCCTGCTGCTGGGTATTCTCGCTACCGCGCTGGTGCAATCCTCCAGCACCGTCACCTCGGTGATCGTTGGTCTGGTGGCTGGCGGCCTGCCCATCAGCATGGCCATCCCCATGGTGATGGGTGCCAACCTCGGCACCACCATCACCAACACCATCGTCTCCATGGGCCATGTGCGGGATCGCGCCGAGTTCCGCCGCGCCTTCGCCGCCGCCACCGTGCACGACTTCTTCAACCTGCTGGCGGTGTTCATCTTCCTGCCGCTGGAACTGATGTTCGGTCTGCTGCAACACAGCGCCGAGTGGCTGGCCAACCTGCTGGTAGGCTCCGCCAACATGTCGATGAAGGGCATGGATTTCATGAAGCCGCTGACCGCACCGGCCCAGCAGCTGATTGACAGCGCCGTTGCCTTCCTGCCGGGCAAGGGTGCCGCCATCGCGACCATCATCATCGGTATCCTGCTGATCCTCGCTTGCGTCACTTATCTCGGCAAAGTGCTGCAACAGGTACTGGTTGGCCGCGCCAAAGAGGTGCTGCACAAGGCGCTGGGCCGTGGCCCGCTGACCGGCATCACCTCCGGTGCGCTGGTGACCATCATGGTGCAGTCCTCCTCCACCACCACCAGCCTGATGATCCCGCTGGCCGGCGGCGGTGTGTTCAGCACCCGTCAGCTCTACCCCTTCACCCTGGGGGCCAATATCGGGACCACCATCACCGCCCTGCTGGCTGCCACCGCCATCAGTGGAGCCGGTGCCCAGCTGGCCCTGACCATCGCGCTGGTCCACGTGCTGTTCAACCTCTTTGCCGTGGTCATCATCTATGGCATCCCCTTCCTGCGCGACCTGCCGGTACGCGCCGCCGAGGGGCTGGCACGGGTCGGCAGCGAGAACAAGCTGCTGGCTCTGGGTTATGTGGCGGGTCTCTTCTTCGCCCTGCCCGCCCTGATGATGGTGGCCGCCAAGTAAGCGCCGCCGCCATGACGAGGGGCGAGTCACCGACTCGCCCCTTTTTGCGTCTGCGTCTCCGAGCTTTGCCTGCCCGCTCACATCCTCCCGCCCTGTGGCTCGCCATCAGGGGCGGTGCGCGATAAGATGGCGTCCTCATTGCACTTTTTACATTTCATGGAACAGGAAAAACCGATGAAATTCATACTGATCGCACTGCTCATCGCCGGTGTGGCCTACTACTTCTACTCCAGCAGCAACAACAAGAAGCTGGCGGCCGACAACGTGCGAATTGGCGCCGAGTTCCTCGCCAGCAACAAGGAGAAGCCGCTGGTGACCACCACCGCCTCCGGCCTGCAGTACGAAGTGCTGACCCCGGGCACTGGCACCGTTCACCCCACCGCCACCAGCAAGGTGAAGGTGCATTACGAGGGCAAGCTGCTGGACGGCACCGTCTTTGACAGCTCGGTTGCCCGTGGCGAGCCCATCGAATTTGGCCTCAATCAAGTGATCGCTGGCTGGACCGAAGGGGTGCAGCTGATGGTGGAAGGTGAGAAGACCCGTTTCTACATCCCTGCCAACCTCGCCTACGGCGACCGCGCCGCTGGCAAAATCCCGCCGGGATCAGTCCTGATCTTTGATGTGGAGCTGCTGGGTATCCAGTAACTCGCTCTGCCATGCACCATCAGCAACAAGGCCAGCATCATGCTGGCCTTGTTGCTATGGGAACCTCACTCCCCCTTGGCGATCCCTTCCCGGCGCGGATCCGCTGCGCCAAACCAGCCGCCAGCGTTGCGCTCAACCCCCTGCAGGCCGGAGGTCTGCTCGTTCAATACCACTTCGTGTCCCTTCGCCTTCAATCCCTCGACCACCGACATGGGGGTGCGTCCCGCTTCCAACTCGGTGGGGCCGTTGCGGCTGCCAAAGTTGGGCAGGTTGATGGCCTGTTGCAGGTTCAGGCCCCAATCCTGGGTGCCGAGCAGGGTCTTACCCACGTAGTTGATGATGGCGGAGCCCCCCGGCGAGCCCAGCGTCATGGTCAGCTCGCCACTTGGCTTGTCAAACACCAGCAGGGGTGACATGGAGGAGCGGGGCCGCTTGCCCGGCTCCACCCGGTTTGCCACCGGCAGACCGGCGGCATCCACCGAGGTGAAGGAAAAATCGGTGAGCTGGTTGTTGAGCAGGTAGCCGTTGACCATCTGGCGCGATCCGAAACCATCCTCGATGGAGCTGGTCATGGAGATGGCCATCCCCGCCTTGTCGACAATCGAGACATGGCTGGTAGAGGGGAGTTCGGGGGTCGCATCCTTGCCGCGCGCCAGCGCCAGCGGCGGCGTACCGGGCTTGGCAATCCCCATGGAGTGCTGACCGACAAGTTTGCCGCGCTCGGCCAGATAGCCCTTGTCCAGCAGCCCCTTCACCGGCACGCTGACAAAATCGCTGTCGGCGACGTACTGGTTGCGATCGGCAAAGGCCAGACGCGCCGCTTCACTGTAGAGGTGGATGGCCTCGCTGGAGGCAGCCAGTTCCCCCTCCTTCGTGGTGATCGGCTTGAGGGCTGCCATATCGCGGCTCTCCAGCATGCCGAAGATCTGGCCGAGCGCCAGGGTGCCGGACGAGGGAGTGGGAAAGCCGCAGATCTTGCTCTGGCGATAGTCAAAGCAGAGGCCATCCCGCAGTTTGGCCTGATAGCTGGCCAGATCGGTGGCCGCCAGTACTCCGGGATTGGTGGGATGCTGGCGTACCTTGGCCACCATGGCATCCGCCAGCGTCCCCCGATAGAAGGCATCCGCCCCCTCTGTGGCCAGAGTGCGCAGCACCCTGGCCAGCGCCGGGTTGGTCAGCCGGGTGCCCGCCGTTTTGGGGCTGCCATCCGCCTGATAGAAGTAGGCTCGCGCCTGCGGATCCCGTGCCAGATAGGGATCCTTGGCCAGCAATGTGGCCAGCCGTGGACTTATCACAAATCCTTGTTCTGCCAGCGTGATGGCGGGCTCGAACAGCGCAGCCCAGGGCAGCTTGCCATAACGCTGATGGGCCAGTGCCAGAGCGCGCAGGGTGCCGGGAACGCCGACCGAGCGACCCCCGACCACCCCGTCATAAAACGCCAGCGGCTTGCCATCTTGCATAAACAGCTGGTCGGTGGCGGCAGCCGGCGCCGTCTCGCGGCCATCCACCGCACTCACCTTGTGGCCATCCCACACCAGCAGCAGCGTCCCGCCACCGATCCCGGAAGATTGCGGCTCTACCAGCGTCAGCACCAGCTGCACCGCAATGGCGGCATCGACGGCACTGCCACCGGCCTTGATGATCTGGTAGCCCGCATCCACCGCCAGCGGGTTGGCGGCCGCCACCATGAAGTCATGGCCCTGCCAGCCCTGTTTGTCGGTCCAGCCACTGGCGGCTTCGGGTGCGATCAGGGTCTGGGCTGGCGGGGTGTAGTGAAAGCCGTTGTCACTGGCACAACCGGCCAGCAGGGCAAGGGCGACAGCCAGCCCCAGAGGTTTGCGCAACATGACACTCTCCTTGTCTGTTTTATGACCATGAAGAGGGACTATGTCACGATTGGCGCTGATAGCTCAAGTTATTGAACAAGATCAATATCTTACTCATCTATCAATAATGGCTATCCGTAACAGATATAAAAAAACCGCCCGAAGGCGGCTTTTACGATGGGATGGCAGAGGCCAAACAGGCGCAAGTCCGGTTAGATGGACTGCTCTTCGCCACCCAGGGCGGCAAACAGCGCCGGGATAAACTGGGACAGCTCAGCGGTGACCAGGGCGAAGTCCGCATCCAGACGGGCGGCCGGATCTTCGCTGGTGACGTCGTCGTTCTGCTCGCGCAGCTCTTCGCTGAATTTCAGGCGCTTGATGGAGAGATCATCCCCCAGCACGAAGCTAACGGTCTCGCCCCAGTTGAGGGCCAGCTTGGTCACCAGCTTGTCGTTGGCCAGGTGGTTCTTGATTTCATCCGTCATCAGATCCTGCTGCTTGCAGCGGATGATGCCACCGTGCTCCATGGCACTGCGCAGCTCGGCTTCATCTTCCAGGGTGAACGAAGCAGGCAGGTTGCCCTCGTTCAGCCACTCGGTCATGGTGATTTCGGGCGGGTTCTTGAGGGCCACCGGCACCACCGGCAGGGAGCCGATGGATTTGCGCAACAGTGCCAGCAGATCGTCCGCCTTCTTGGCAGAACCTGCATCCACCACCATCAAATTGTCGGCCGGATTGATCCAGGCGAAGGTCTGGCTGGTACGACTGAAGGCACGGGGCAGCAGGGTGTGGAGGATCTCCTCTTTCAGCGCCTCCTTCTCTTTCTTCTTGAGGGCGCGTCCCTGTTCGAACTCGATCGCCTCTACCTTCTCGGCCAGCATCTCCTTGACCACGGTACCGGGCAGCATCTTCTCCTCTTTGCGGGCGCAGATGAGGATGTGGCCGGAGGCAGAGTGGGTCAGGGTTGAGCCGAATTTGCCAAGGGGCTTGACCCACCCGAAACGGGAGATGTCCTGACTGCCGCAAGGGGTGAAGGCACAGGCTTCCAGCTGGGTTTCCAGCTGATCCACGGTCAGGTCAAAGGGGCGGGTAAAGCGATAAATCTGCAGGTTTTTAAACCACATGGCGTCCTCGGTCTCTAGATTGTCCGGCGGGCATTGTACTAGAGAGGCGCTTTGTGATCAGCCAATCATTCTCGCTAAATAAAGGGCGATCGACCTCACAGGGTCTCATTTATGTCACCTGTTTGTTCATCAAGTTCTCCTAGACTGCGAAAGTAAATTGTTAATAAGGATGAAGGTATGTTGCGGCCCAGTCGCCCGGAAGACATGGAAGAGATCGTCGAAATCTGGTTGCTGGCCTCCCTGCAGGCCCACGATTTCGTCGATGCCTCCTGCTGGTGGCAGGCCCAGGAGGATCTTCGTACCCGCTATCTCGATCGCGCCGCCATCTGGGTGTTCGAGGAACGCGGCGATTTGCTCGGTTTCATGGCGATGGTGGACAACTATCTCGCCGCCCTCTTCGTACGCCCCGACCGTCAGGGCCGCGGCGTCGGCCACGCCCTGCTGCAGGAGGCCAAGCGTCAGGGGGCGTCGCTCCACGCCCGGGTCTTTGTCGAGAATGATCAGGCGGTGCGTTTCTATCGCCGCCACGGCTTTGTCATTGAGGCCGAGGAGTCCGATCCCCTCACCGGCCACCCCCAATACCGGATGTGCTGCGAACCTGCCTGAATCGATGCCAGCCCCCTGTTTTACTTGAAAAAAGCACGGGGCATCCTCATCTTGTCTCCATCGGGTGCCACAGGCACCGTCCCTGCAACCGGGCTGCTTTCCAATGAAAATCCTCCATACCGCCGATTGGCACCTTGGCCATCAACTCCATGGTCATGACCGCCGTTTTGAACACGATGCCTTTCTCAACTGGCTGAGCGACACCCTCAAGGCGCGCGAGATCGACGCCCTGTTGGTGGCGGGTGATCTGTTTGATACCGCCAATCCCCCCGCCAGCGCCTGGCAACAGCTCTACCGTTTTCTGGCGCGGCTGCGCGCCGAGATGCCCCAACTCAACATGGTGCTGATCGGCGGCAACCACGACTCCCCCTCCAAGCTCGATGCCCCCCACGAGCTGCTGCGAGCCTTTGATCTGCATCTGGTGGGCAGTATCAGCCGCGACAGTGAGGGCAAGCTCGAGACCGACCGCCTGCTGGTACCGCTGCAAGACCGGGAGGGCAAGATCGCCGCCTGGTGCGCCGCCGTGCCGTTCCTGCGCAGTAGTGACCTGCGGGTAGAGTCGTTGGAAGAAGGACAAGACAGGCTGATCGAAGGGGTTCGACAGGTCTACGCCGAGGTACTGGCCGAAGGGCGCGCCCGCTGCGGGGAGGATCTGCCGCTCATCGCCATGGGCCACGCCTATCTGGCGGCGGGCCAGCTCTCGGAGCTGTCGGAGCGGCGGGTGCTCGGCGGCAACCAGCACGCCCTGCCTGCCGACCTGTTTGCCGGTGCCGACTACACGGCGCTCGGTCACCTCCATCTGGCCCAGAGCCCGGCCGAAGGGGTGCACTACAGCGGCTCGCCGCTGCCGCTTTCGCTTGCCGAAGCGAACTACAACCATCAGGTGCTGGAAGTGACCTTTGCAGAAGGCAAACTGACCGGATTGGAGCGGATCCCGGTGCCACGCGCGGTGGAGATGATCCGCCTGCCCCAGAGCACCCTCGACGACGCGCTGAACGCCATCGCATCGCTCGAGCTGCCTGCTTGCCCACAAGAGGCACAACCCTTCCTCGAAGTGCGGCTGCTGCTGCCCAAGCCCGAGGCCCGCATCCGCGAACGGATTCTGGCGGCCATCGCAGACAAGCCGGTACGCCTGGCCCGCATCAGCACCCAGTATCAGGGCTCGGGAGAAGGGCTGGCCGATGGTCGCGAGCGGCGCAGGCTCGATGAACTCTCCCCCACCGAGGTGTTTCGCCTCTGCTATCAGCGCCAGTTCGAGGGGGAACCCGAGGCCAAGTTGGTTGCCTCGTTTGAAGAGGTCCTGGAGCAGGTGAAGGAGTCAAACCAATGAAAATCTTGTCTCTGTCAGGTGAGAATCTGGCCAGTCTGACCGGCCCCTTCACCATCGACTTTACCAGGGGGGCGCTCGGCGCCGCCGGTCTGTTTGCCATCACCGGCAATACCGGCGCGGGCAAGAGCACATTGCTCGACGCCATTTGTCTGGCCCTCTACGACGAGATGCCGCGCTTTATCGCCAATCGCAAGAACGTGGCCGAAGTGGGTCGCATGGATGATGAAGAGAAGCTCAAGGCCAACGACGTACGAGGCATCCTCAGTCGCGGCCACGCCAGCGGTTTTGCCGAGGTGCAGTTTCGTGGCTGTGATGGCCGCATCTGGCTGGCCCGCTGGGCGGTGCGCCGGGCGCGAAACCGCTCGGAGGGACGTTTTCAGGCGCAAGAGCGCACCCTGACCGATGTGGAGTCCGGGCAAGTTTTCTCCGGCAGCAAACGGGAGCTGCAGGATCGCATCGACGAGCTGGTGGGCCTCTCCTGGGAGCAGTTCCGCCGCGCGGTGATCCTGCCGCAGGGGGAATTTGCCGCCTTCCTCAAATCGGATGCCAACGAGCGCTCCGCCCTGCTCGAACGGATGACCGGCACCGAACTCTACTCCGCCATCTCCATCCAGACCTATGAACGGGCGCGGGAAGAGCAGCAGAAGCTGGCCACCATCGCCCAGCGCCTCGGCGACGTGGCACTGATGGACGAGGCCACCCGCGAACAGTGGGTAAGCCAGCAGGTGAGCCTCTCCACCACCCTCAAGCACGAGCAGCAACAGCAGCAGCTGATGCAGGACTTGCGCGACCTCAACAGCCGCATTGCCGCCCAGTTGCAGGGCTGCGCCGAGGGACAGGCGGCGCTCGATGCCGCCCTGCAGGCCCACGGCGCCGCGGCCCCCGAGCGTGAGGAGTTTGCCCGTGCCGAACAGGCCCAGGTAGCCCGCGCCGATCACGACGAGCTGGCCCGCCTCACTCTGGAAGTGCAGCAGCAGGAGAAGGTGATCGCCGAGCTGGGCCCGGAGCTGGCCAAGCTCGAAGAGCAGACCCAGCAGAGCGCGCTGACCGAACAGCAGTTGCTGGCGGAGAAGATCGCCGCCGAGCGGGAATGGGGTGCCCTGCAACCCGAACTCAAGCGGGCACAAGAGCTCGATACCCGCATCAGGGAGAAAGTGCAACAGTTGCAGAAGATCCAGCAAGAGGGGGCACAGGAGCGGGAAGTGCAACTCACGCTGGAGCAAGGCTGGCGCGAGCAGAGCCGACAGGTGGAACTGCTCAAGCAGCAGCACCAACAGTGGGGCCTTTGGCTCGAAGAGCACAAGGAGCTGGCACCGGTGGCCCGCCAGTGGCAGCCCCTGCTCA
>NZ_JRJY01000166.1:75293-79301 GCF_000801015.1 Aeromonas sp. ZOR0001
CATGCAGGATTGGGCCGAGGATGCCGACAAGCTGCAGCAACTGCTCACCCTGCGCGATCACAAGCTGCGTGCCCTGCAGCAGTTGCAGCGCCAGCTGGAGCAAGGCCAGCAGGAGCGCGACTACTGGCAACATGAACAAGCTCGGCTGCAACAGCAACAGAACGAGCTGCAGGAGCAGCAGTGGGAGAGCCGCCTCGCCAAGGCGCAGGAGCAGTGGCAGCAGCAGACCGAACAGCTGGGTCAGCTGCGCCAGTTGCTGGAGCTGGCCGATTACGGCCGCAACCACGGCGAGCAGCATGGCCGCTTGCAGCAGGAGATTGCCCAGCTGGAGCAGGCGCTGGGCAAGCTCGCCACCCTAAGCGAAGAGCTGGCCCCCGCCCGCGAGCGGCTCGCCCTGCAGCGGGATGAGGCGCGCCATGCGCTGGAGCAGTCCCGCGCCATCGCCAGCTTCGAGCAGTATCGCCATATCCTGAGCGATGGCGAACCTTGCCCGCTGTGCGGTTCCGAGGAGCACCCCTACAGCCAGAGCCAGCCACAGGTGGCCGGCATTCTTGGTCAACTGGCGGAACGGACCCGCAGTCTGGAGCTGGAGTGGGAGCGGCTCAACCATCAGTACATTCAGTGCGAGAGCGAGCGTCAGGAGCTGGCCCGCCAGCTGGCGGTGCGTCAGCAACATCTGCCTGAGCTGGAAACCCGCGCCGAGCAGCTGACCCAGCGCTGGCAACAGCTGGGGGGCGATACCCTGCTCGGCCATCCGCTGCCGCTGCGCCAAAGCCCCATTGAGTGGAACGAGCTGATGAGCACATTGCTTGGCCGTGGCCAGACGCTGGAGCAAGGGTTGGCCCAGAGCCAGCAGCAGCTGCGTCAGGCCCAGCTTGGCCAACAACAGCTGCAAGGGGTACGTCAACAACTGAGCCAACTGGCTGCCCAGCACCAGCAGTTTGACCTGCAGTGGCAGGAGGCTGACCGTCATCGCATCGCACTGGAAGGGGAAATGAAGGGGATGGGCGAGCAGGAGGCGACCCTGCGCCAGCGCCTTGAGCAAGGCGCCCACCGCCTCGACGAGCAGATGGGCGGCCAACCGTGGCGCCAGTGGCTCGGCAGCCAGCAGTGGCACGAGTGGCAGCGAGCCTGCGAAGCCTGGCTGCACGGCCAGAGCGAGTGGGAGCGGCTGGCCAGCGAGATCGCCAGCCTCACCCCGGCACTAAGTGCGCAGGAGGCGCGCCTGCAGACCCAGCGCGAGCTGCTGCACAAACTCGAGCGGGACTACAAGGAGCATGAGCAGCAGCGGCAGGGGCTGCTCACCAGCCGTGCCGCCTGTCTGAATGGCGAGGAGATCCCGTTGGTCGAGAGCCGCTGGCAACAGCGGCTGCAACAACTCGCCAGCGAACTGGAGCTGATGCAAAGCAGCGCCCGCGCTCTGCGGGAGCGGCAGACCGAACTCAAGACCCGCCTCACTCATGTGGAGCAGGAAAAGCAGACCAGCAGTCGCCGCAAGCGGGAGGTGCTGGGGCGCTGGGCTGCCCACGCCAGTACCCTTGGCATTGCCGAATACGACCTGCGCCGTCTGCTCGCCATCAGCCCCGATGAACTCAAGGCTCGCCGCACCGCCCTGCAAGGGCTGGAGGATGCGGTTGGCGAGGCGCGCACCCGCCTTGCCGAGCGGCAACGGGCGCTGGCACTGGAGGAGAGCAAGCGGGATCGCTATCGGGAGCATCACCCCGAGCTGGCTGCCCTGCCGGATGCAGAGCTGAGCGATCAGCTGGCGGCACTCGATGCCCGTTGTCGCGCCCTTGAAGAGCAGCTGTTCGAGTGCAAGAGCAAGCTTGCACAGGCCGAAGCCGCCGCCCTCAAGGCGGGCAGCCTGCAACAGGAGCTGGCCGCCCAGCAGGCGGTGGCCGACCACTGGCAGCAGCTGTGCGATCTGATCGGGCAGGCCAACGGCGCCAAGTTCCGCACCTTCGCCCAGAGCCTCACCCTTGAGCGCCTGTTGCTGGAGGCCAACGCCCAGCTCGCCGAACTATCACCGCGCTACCGGCTGGAGCGAGTACCCGGCACCGATCTGGCGCTGCAAGTGGTGGATCTCGACATGGGGGACGAGGTGCGCTCGGTGGACTCCCTCTCCGGTGGCGAGAGTTTTCTGGTGTCGCTGGCGCTGGCGCTGGCCCTCTCCAGCCTCTCGTCACGGCAGACCCAGGTCGAGTCGCTCTTTATCGACGAGGGGTTTGGCACCCTGGATCCAGACAGTCTGGATCTGGCGCTCGCCAGCCTCGACTCCCTCCAAGCCGCCGGTCGCCAGATCGGGGTCATCTCCCACGTCCAGACGCTGGTGGAGCGGATTGGCGTGCAGATCAGGGTCGAAGCCCTCGGCGGCGGCGAGAGCCGGGTAGTGGTCCCCTGAGTAGCATCAGCTCAATCACCAGTACCATCGGCTAAATCACTACGCCGGAAATAACAAGACCCCGCCAATTGGCGGGGTCTTGTTGAGAGGCTATCAGCCGAAGCGGTAGGCGCCCATATAGAGGCTGCCACCATCCCAGCTTTCGTGCAGCCGGGTGGGCGCCACACCATCGGCCGCCCCCAACGCCACAAAGAGCGGGCGCAGGTGGTCATCGTGGGGATGGGACTCCACCGCTCCGGGGGCCTGCCGGCGATAGTCGAGCAGCGCCAGACGATCCTCATCGGCCATCTTCTGCTCCAGCCAGTCGACAAACTGGCTGGCCCACTCCGGCACTGGCGAGCCTTCCGGTGCCAGCGCCCGCAGGTTGTGGGTGATGGCGCCAGAGGCGAGGATGCCAATCCCCTGACTGCGCAGCGCCCCCAATACCTCTCCCAACTGCCACAATTGGGCCGGGGTGAAGCTCGCGGGAATGGAGATCTGCACCAGCGGGATCTCGCTGTTTGGGTCGATCAGGGAGAGCGGCGACCAGACCCCGTGATCCAGCTCGCGCCGCACCGGGGTGGCGGTCAGTCCGGCCAGTGCCAGCTGGTCGCTCACCCCTTGTTGCAGCAACTCGGGGCTGCTGGCAGGCCAGCGCATCCGGTAGAGGGGCTCGGGAAAGCCGTAAAAGTCGTACATCAAGGCCGGTTTGGGCTCGACGTTGATCTGCAGCTCGCGGCTGAACCAGTGGGCGGAGATGACCACCAGCCCCTTGAGCTCACCCAGACGCAGGGTTCGCAGAAAGCGGGTGGCGGGTTGCTCACGCAGCACCAGATCCGGTGCGCCGTGAGAGATAAACCAGACGGGGGCGAGGGACATAAAGCGGACTCCAACAAAGTATCTGGGGCGATACCGGAGGGGATATCGCTGTTGGAATTGATTATCCCCCCGCCATTAAAGGTGAACAATCCGGCAAGATAGATAAGAACTATCAACTAATGGTTGATAATTTCACGCCTTCACGACAGGTAAACAGCAATAGATATCAAGGCTGCGGCGCTTCCGGTAGCGGTCGGGCTGCACGAAGCGCCATCCGTGTCGCTGCACTGTGATCCTGCCACTCTCGCCACGCCAATCCCTCGGCGGCCGCCTCCCCTTTCACTGGGAGGGAGAAAATCGCCAGCAGTCGCGCATTATCAGGCCAGTAGCGGGCTGGCAGCGTCTGAACCAGCAGCAGGGCTGCGCCCAGCAAGAGCAGAGCCCATCCGGTTTCATGGCTGTTTTTCATCCCGACCTCCTTCACCCGTGCGCCAATGAACTAACATTTTTGCGCAAGCCGGTGACAAGACGGTGACAGCGGACGGGTGGTCATTTTACAACATCTGAACCTCAACCCGGCCAAACAACCACAGATGGCAACATTTGTATCCCTTCAGCCCGAACCTGTGGCCGTATGCTCTAAAATGTGACTCACAGGAAAACGTTATCCCTGAAAAGAAAACGTTATCTGGTCAAAACGTTGTTTCTGGATCATAAAAAGATTCCAAAAACTGGTGTATATTGCTCGGCGGAAATTCCTTAACCATGAAGATTGACATGAAAAAGACCAAAATTGTCTGCACCATCGG
>NZ_JRJY01000096.1:0-6586 GCF_000801015.1 Aeromonas sp. ZOR0001
CGCCCATCGGGCGGCCATTCTATTTATCAAATCGTGCGATGCTGGATATTGCGTCTTGAGATAGCGCTTACTTGGGCCAGTGCACCCCGAGCTGTTCGCCGTAACCTGTCTGACGCTGGAATCCGTCGAGCCGTCCCCTGACCTTGTTCAGCTCGCCACTACCTGCTGCCCACGCGGCATAGCGCAGCGCCTGGCAATCTGCATGACCGGGTAATCCCGCAATCGCGCCACCCACCTGATTTGCCCCCTGCAGCACCATCTCCTTGAAGCGGGATTCGTAGTCAAACATGCTGGAGAGCAGCCGCCCCCAGCGCTGGCGGGCAGGATCGTTACTGTTCGCGCTCTGACGCCAGCGGGGCAGCAACACGGTGGCGTTGGTGGTCACCGTCACCCGGTTGAGCTGGCAGCGCCCCGGCAACTGCTCGGTATCCAGCTGCCAGTCCACCTGATAACTCGCCTTGCCGAGCACTGGCTTGCCATTCACCTTGGGAGCACTCTGGGCAATCGCCCGGGCAAGCTGCTCCGGACTGGTTGCATTGACCTCATAAAAACGGACATTGATGCGGGACTCTGGCACCACTTGCGGCCGGCTCGGCTGAGCCTGACTCATCAGGGGCAACAGCAACAACCCGACCCCCACTACTCCATAAACCTTGCTGACCATGCCAGACTACCTTCCTTGATTGCACGGGCGGAGTACCAACCTTGGTGAACCCCACCGCCACACAGATGACGGGTATAGCCTATGTGTGACGACGAGGCGGCGCAATACAATGATGCGCCCAGAAATCAGAGCACGCTCACAGGTTGCGTGAGCAGAGTATGGCACAAGGGCAAAACTGTATTTTTATTGAGCATGACGGCTGATGCGCTGCCAGTCGAGGTGATAGTTTTTCACATTGATGTCATGACCATCTATCTGAATAAAATGATCATTTTTAAGACGGTTGGCAAAAAAGTCCTGATCTGCCCCCTCATTGAGCCACAGCTCGCAAAGTCCCCGTTTTCCCTCTCTGGCATAGAATCTCGGGGTGACCAGCAGCGCGACTCCATCTACCCGGATGGCATGACGGGCCAGGCAGTTTGCTTCGGTGGTTTTGGATGCCAGCGCGGCAAAACGGGGTCTGTTCCCCTCGGCAACCACCAGAACACCGTAAGAGTGAGGAGCCATGAGACGCCGCATGGCGACCGCCTGATGAGGACCGGTTTGATGAAAACCGTCATTGGTTACTGCAAACACGCAAGTAGGTGAAAATAGCATCGCAAGCAGGAAAAGAGAGCGTTTAATGCCTGAAAAATCACCAACCACCATATAAAAGCCTCAAAAGACAACCAAGGCTGGCAAGGGTAGGTAGCCAAACCCGCTGGGTAAAGTACCTTTACCTTTCTTTAATTCTGTTCACGGGGTTAAACGTTGATTTAGCTCACACAACATCCTGTTTCCAGTCGCCACTCTACCCCTATCGGAATAGACTCCCTCCACTCTCATCCAATCAGAAGGCAACATATGCTGGAACTCATCGTTGGCACCCTGGTCACCCTGGTGGTGGGCCGTGCCATTTTCAAAGGATACTCCGCGACCGGGGTGCTGCTGAGCGGCGGCTTGCTGCTGCTGGTCATCACCGCCATGATGGGCAAGCCGGTACTGCCGAGCAAGGTGGTCAGCACCGGTTATATCGCCACCGATATCTTCGAATACGTCCGCTTCCTGCTCAATGACCGTGGCGGTGGACTGGGGATGCTGATCATGGTGCTGTGCGGCTTCGCCGGCTACATGAGCCATATCGGTGCCAACACCATTCTGGTCAAGCTGGCCAGCAAACCGCTCGGCATCATCAAGTCCCCCTATATCCTGCTGGTGGCTGCCTATCTGGTGGCCTGCGCCATGTCGCTGGCGGTGAGCTCCGCTACCGGCCTCGGCGTGTTGTTGATGGCCACCCTGTTCCCGCTGATGGTCAACATGGGGATCTCCCGTGGCGCGGCGGCGGCCGTGTGCGCCTCGCCAGCCGCCATCATTCTGGCACCGACCTCCGGTGACGTGGTGATGGCTGCTCAGGCCGCCAACATGCCGCTGCTGGATTTTGCCTTCAAGCTGACCCTGCCCATCTCGCTGGTAGCGATCGCCTGTATGGCGGTGACCCACTTCTTCTGGCAACGCTACCTTGACCAGAAATCCGGTGAGCACAACGAACCGGTCGCACCGGGTGATCTGGTGACTACCGCCCCCGCTTTCTACGCCATCCTGCCCTTTACCCCCATCATCGGGGTACTGGTGTTTGACGGCAAATGGGGCCCGCAACTGGATATCGTCACCATCATCGTCATGTGCATGGTGTTGGCCAGCCTGCTGGAACTCGTGCGGATCCGCAATGGCAAGGAGCTGCTGGACGGTCTGCAGGTCTGCTGGCGCAACATGGCTGACGCCTTTGCCGGTGTGGTCATGCTGCTGGTCGGTGCCGGTGTCTTCGCCCAGGGTCTGATGACCATCGGCTTTATCGACACCCTGCTGGCTCACGCGCAGGATCTCGGTTCGGGCGGCCTGATCATGATGCTGTCACTGGTGGTGATCACCACCCTGGCCGCCTTCACCACTGGCTCGGGCAATGCCCCCTTCTACGCCTTCGTAGAGCTGATCCCCAATCTGGCCAGCAGCCTTGGCATCAACCCGGCCTATCTGGTGATTCCCATGCTGCAAGCCTCCAACCTGGGTCGCACCATTTCTCCGGTCTCCGGGGTGGTGGTCGCCTGTGCCGGGATGGGCAAGCTCTCGCCGTTCGAGGTGGTCAAGCGCACCAGTATGCCGGTCGCCGTCGGCCTGCTGGTGGTGATCGTCGCCACCCAGATCATGGTACCCGCCTGATCATTGACCAGCCCGGCACCCTGCCGGGCTGGTATCCTCCCCCCCCTTTGCAGTAGACTCGGTGCTCATTTTCCCCCTAAGGAGGACCGAGATGAGTATTACGGTTCAACTTGCCCATTTCAGTGATTGCCACTCCCACTTCGATGGCGCGCCCATGAGCTTCTCCCCTGTCGGTGAAGGCCAATGGCGCACCCAGTGCGGCGGTTATGCCCGGATCCTGACCCGACTGACCCAACTGCGTGCCAAAGCCGCAGCAGCCAGTCAGCGTTTTCTGTTTCTGCACGGTGGCGACTCCTTTCAGGGCTCTCTCTATTTCAACCGCTTCAAAGGGCGCGCCAACGCCGACCTGCTCGCCATGCTGGCCCCCGATGCCATGGTACTTGGCAACCATGAGTTCGATCTGGGCAACGGCCCACTGGTGGAGTTCTTGCGCCAGCTCGATTTTCCGGTGCTGGCCGCCAATCTGGATAACAGTCAGGAGCCTGCCGACACGCCGCTTGGGCTGTGGGATATTCCCCATCTCTACGACGCCCATCAGCCCTGGCATCGTCAGATGATCGACGGGGTTCCCTTTGCGCTGCTCGGCATCACCCTCGCCCAGATGGCTGCCATCGCCAACCCGGATCCCCACACCCGTTTCCACGCGGTCGCCGACACCCTCACCAGGGTGTTGCAGGAGATCAAGCGCGAAGGGATCCAGCATATCGTGCTGCTGAGCCACCTCGGGCTGGATCAGGACAAGCTGCTGGCCGAGCGCTTCCCCGAGCTCAGTCTCATCATCGGTGGCCACACCCACAGCCTGCTCGGCGATCTCGCGCCGCTGGGTCTGCCAAGCGAAGGCAGCTATCCGCTGATGAACAACGGAGTGGCCATTTTGCACGCAGGCCACAGCGCCCTCTGCCTCGGCGTCTGCGAGCTCACCTTCGATAAGGCGGGCCGCGTCGTGCAAAGTGAGGGGCAGCTGGAGTGGCTCCCCTGGCAACCCTGGCCATTTGCCTCTACGCCACCTGTCGGACTCACCTTCTGCGAACCGGATCCACAACTTGAACAACATCTGGCCAAACGCTACCGGCCGGAGATCGAGACCATGAGCCAGCGCATCGTCACCCGACTGGCGGCGCCACTGCCCCATCAGCGACTGCCGGATGCCACCCTGCCCCACGGCAGCCAACTCGCCCCGCTGGTGGCCCGCGCCATGCTAACCGCTGCCCGTGAACAGGTAGGCGAGGTGGACTTTGCCCTGCACAATGCTGGCGGCGTGCGCTGCTCGCTGGAGCCGGGCCCCCTGAGCGAAGCGGATATCGCCGGTCGCCTGCTGCCGTTTGCCATTCCCCTCACCCTCTATCGGGTGCACGGTCACGAGTTGGCGGAAGCGCTGGAAAATGCCATCGACAACGCCACCAACAACGGCGTGGTCGGCAATGGCAACGGCAGCTTCCCCTACACCGCAGGGGTGCGATTCACCTATCAGGCCGATCGGCCCAAGGGTCAGCGCATCACCCGACTGGAGTGGGAAGCCGCCCCCGGCCAGTGGCAAGCGGTCAATGCCGAACAGATCTATCGCGGAGTGTCGAGCGCCTATACCGCCTCCGGCAAGGAGGGTTACACCGCGCTGGCGCGCACCCTGACCCAGCACAATCAGGAGCTCGGCATCACCCTGGCCGACGCTTTTATCCGCTGGGCTCGCCACCTGCCCACGCTGGAAGCGCAGCCGCCCCTGCTTGAGTACCTCAGTTGATGCAGAGGGGGAATGGCTTTGCCATATCCCCCTGACGGCCAATATTGCCGCAGCCAGCGCCCGGTTCCCTGCAAGAACCGGGCTTTTTCGAGAATATTTGCCCCACACGGGCCAGCCCCATTGCATCGCACTCACTAGCTCGGCAAGATAGGCCCGCTTTCAAGACCAGCTGCAGGAACAGGCGACTTCATGAATCACTCCATCCGTTTCACTCCCCCTCGCGTCAACCCTGGTATCAAGCCAGCCATCGTGCTGCTGACCGCCCTGCTGGCGCTGCTCTTCTGTCTGCGCAACCCGCTCTTCCACGCCATGGCGCCGGGCTTTGATGCCTCGCTGTTCGCGGTGATGGGCAAGATGTGGAGCGAAGGGGGCGTGCTCTATCGCGACATGATCGACATCAAGGGGCCGATGATTTTCGCCCTCGACGCGCTGGGTTATCGAATGGGGGGATTTGTCGGGATCTGGACACTGGAGTGGGTGCTCTGCTGGCTCGGGCTGCTGGCCAGTTGGCAGGCCTTTGCTCAGCTTGGACTCTCGTTCAAGGCGCGCCTTGGCGCCATGCTGGCGGTGCTGGCTCTCTACGGCACTCGTTACTACTACGGCAACATGACCGAAGACTGGACCTTCCACCTCGCCCTCATCGCCCAGTGGGCCTTCATTACCCTGCTGCTGGACAAGGGATTTCGCTGGTGGCCGGCGCTGGTGGCGGCCCTCACCTTCGCCATCGTCGCCTGGATGCGCACCAACAACGGCGCCTTCTGGGGGGCCTGGTATCTGGTGCTGTTCTGCCACTGGTGTCTGCACGAAAAGTGGCGTGATGCCATCTTGCTGCTCATCTCCAGCCTGCTGGGGCTGGCGCTGATTGGCGGCCCGCTTTACGCCTACTTCCAGCAGCATGATCTGCTGGCGGCCTTCAAATACTACGCCTTCGACATCTTCTTCGAGGGGAGCTACGGCAATGGCTTCTCTCCCATGGTGGGCGCCGTCGGCCTGCTGCGTACCGGCCTTATCATGCTGCTGCCCGCCTTCATCATTCTGATGCTGAGCCGACGTCAGGAGTGGTATCTGCCCGCCCTGCTGGCGACCCTGTTTGGGGTGCTGTTTACCCTGATCGCCAACTCGGTCTCCGGCCATGTGTTCGATCACTACGACGTGCTCTATCTGCAACTGGCAGTGCTGCCGCTGGCGGTATTGCTGGATCGCAGCGAACAGCAGGCTGATGCCATCGGCCTGCTCTGCATCTCGCTGGTGGTGCTCACCGCCAGCTGGCTGCTGGCCCAGCAGCTCGCCTTTGGCTGGAGCACCAAGGAGTGGTCCCTCGAGCGGGTCAACGAGGTGCTCGGCACCAGCCTGCTGTGGGCGCTGCCGGTGCTGATCCTCATCCCCCTCTGGCGCGCCTGGGATGTACGCAGTGCCACCCCCTGGCTGGCGACGCTGGCCATGCTGCTGCTGATGATCAACAACGCCTGGGAAGGCACCCTCAAGGGTCGCCCCTTCAATCCGGCGGCGCAGGTACGGGTCGATCGCATCAAGGCCGAGACCAGCCCGAGCGACAAGATCTGGGTCGATGGCATCCAGCCGCAATATTATCTCTGGACCGATCGCCAGCCGGCGTCCGCCTACCTCTTCTTTGCCAACGTCAATCCGCCCTATGACGTGCGCGAGCGGGTGCTGGCAGATATCCAGCGCCAGAATCCGAAGTTCATCATCGCCAAGCCGGATCGGGTGAGCGAAGAGCTGAAAAAACCCAGCTCCCCTTCCCATCTCGCCTTCTATCAATACCTGACCAGCCACTATGAAGAGGTGGATCCGGGTCTCTATCGCCGACGCTGATCGTCAATACGCCCCTCAGGGCGGCCATTGTTGCAATGGCCGCCATTTTTATTGGCTCTGTCCCAATTACGTGTTGAAAGGCTAATGAGGTGTCCTGACAAGTGTATGGAAATGGTATTCACCTGACAGTTGCCCACAAAAGGGAGTGGTCATAC
>NZ_JRJY01000093.1:0-10619 GCF_000801015.1 Aeromonas sp. ZOR0001
CCCGGGTGTGAGGGTTCGAGTCCCTCTCTTCGCACCATGCTTCTGACATGTAAAAACAGAGCAATGCGCTCCAACCGCATTTAAAAACCAGCTGGAGAAAATCAGTGTGCGAAGGTGGCGGAATTGGTAGACGCGCTAGCTTCAGGTGTTAGTGTCCCACGGATGTGAGGGTTCGAGTCCCTCTCTTCGCACCATTCATTGCGCAAAAGGCCCATCACGAAAGTGATGGGCCTTTTGTTTTTACTCCTTGTTATGGCTATGCTTTTGACGACTCACCGCTCATCGTCATGCCAAGGAACGCATATGATACTGGATACCGACATTCACAACTTTTACGAACATCTGGTGCTCAAGGAGATTGAGAAACAGGGGCTGCAGCAAAAGCTCAACAGCGATCAGATGGCCGACCTCTGCTGCCTCACCCTCAACCAGCTTCCGGCCCACTATATTCGCCACAATGTCGACATGATCTACTTCCTGACCGACGCCAAGCGCACCGAAATGGAAAAGCTGGTGGTCGAATCGCTCAAGGTGGCACAGCAGAAGATCAAGCAGGCTCCCGTCAAAAGCTCATAACCAGGGCTGCTGCCAGAGCAGGGTAACGATACCGGTCAACCCGGCCACTGGCAGCAAGATCAAGGCGGGCCGCAATCCGGGCTCCAGCATCACCCAGGCAGCCAGCAGAAAACCGGCACTCCAGGTGCCGTACTCTTTATCCTGACCCCATGCGAGTACGGCCACCGCCACCAGCAACATCATACCCCGCAATATCCAGCGCATTGTTTTCTCCCCAATCAACAATTGATAATAATTATCATCTTCATCTGCTGGGGATGCAAGTGGCGTCACAGGAAAGCTTCGTATGTGACCCTTTGTGTCAACAGGCCGCTCAAAAACGGGTTATGAGATCAACTAATTTGTGATTTTTTCAATCAAATGTGCATTTTTGCCAATTTGATGGGGCTTTAACCCGCCGGGTTTGTGGTAGATTGCGGCCTCTTTTTGGGTTGCCTCCTCGGGATCGATGTATCCACAGGACGAGAGGGAGTGACCTTGGCGAGCAAGAGTTTAGGAAGTATCTATGCAAAACCAACAAAACCACATCCGACTACCGGGCATGGCACAGGTGTTTGCCTGTCTGGCCATTTTCCTGGCCCTGGCATTCTCGTTCACCAGCGTGCTCGATCTGCCGATCCAGCTGGCGTTGTTCATCGCCTGGTTCGTCATCATGGGGCTTGGCATCAAACTCGGCCACGATTACAAATCCCTGGAACAGGCAGCCGTTGACGGCGTTGCCAAGGGAATGGGGGCCATCCTGATCCTGGTCTCCGTCGGTGCCCTGGTCGGCACCTGGATTGCCGGCGGCATTGTTCCCAGCATCATCTATTTCGGCCTCAAGGTGATCCATCCGTCCATCTTCCTGCTGGCAACCCTGATCATCTGCTCCCTGACCTCGCTGGCCACCGGCACCTCCTGGGGCTCTGCCGCCACCGCCGGTATCGCCATGATGGGGATCGGCCACAGCCTCGGCGTGCCTGCGCCGCTGGTAGCCGGTGCCGTGCTCTCCGGCGTCTACTTCGGTGACAAGCTCTCTCCGCTCTCCGACTCAGTAGTGCTGGCTTCGACCATGTCCAACGTCGACGTGGTGGAGCATATCAAGGGGATGCTGCCTATCAGCCTGCTCTCCTATGTCATCACCGCCGTGCTGTTCACCGTGGTGGGCATGCAGTATTCGGGCAATGTCAGCCTGGAGCAGGTCAATCTGGTGATGGAGGCCCTCGACAACCAGTTCAACATCACCCCGCTGGCCATAGTACCGGTGGTGCTGGTTC
Organism: Aeromonas sp. ZOR0001; assembly: GCF_000801015.1. Taxonomy (NCBI): domain Bacteria; kingdom Pseudomonadati; phylum Pseudomonadota; class Gammaproteobacteria; order Aeromonadales; family Aeromonadaceae; genus Aeromonas; species Aeromonas sp. ZOR0001. The sequence goes on from NZ_JRJY01000093.1 coordinate 1,833, forward strand.
TGGGCCTGTTGGCCAATCGCAAGCCCGCCTTCCCGGTGATCAGCTTCGGCGCCCTGCTGGGCCTGATCTGGGCCATCGCCTTCCAAGGCATGGATCCGGTCAAGGCGATGCACTCGGCTTATAGTCCGTTTGCCATCACCTCCGGCATCGATTTTATCGACAACATTCTCGGTCGCGGCGGCATGGAGTCCATGCTGGGCTCGGTTGCGGTCATCATCTTCGGTCTCGGGTTTGGCGGCCTGCTGGAGAAGGTCGGTATTCTGGAAGTGATCGCCAGCGCCTTCGAGAAGCGCATCAACAGCGTCGGCAGCCTGACCAGCCACACCATCGGCACCGCGTTTCTGGCTAACGTGTTTGGCTCGGCCATGTATGTGTCGCTGATCCTGACTCCCAAGATCATGGCCAAGAACTACGACCGACTGGGACTGGCGCGCAAGAACCTCTCTCGCAACGCCGAGTTTGGCGGCACCCTCACCTGCGGCATGGTGCCCTGGAGCGACAACGGCATCTTCATGGCCGGGGTTCTGGGGGTGGCAACCCTCGACTACCTGCCCTACATGTGGCTGAGCTTCACCTGCATCATTGTGACCATCACCCTCGCCTACATGGGCAAGGCAGTGAATCGGGTCCCGCTGGTCGCGGCAGCAAGCTCCCGCTAAGCCATCCTGCAAACAACAAAGGCGCCATCGAGGCGCCTTTGTTGTTTCAGAGAAATGCTGTTTGATGGAGCTAACTGATCACCACAAACAAAAACAGCCCTCGTTGCCGAGAGCCGTTTCATCAGACCGATAACGCCGATCAGATGGAGAAGCTGGAGCCACAGCCACAGGTCGTGGTGGCATTGGGGTTGGTCACGGTGAAGCGTGAACCTTCCAGACCCTCGGTGTAATCCACACTGCCACCTACCAGATATTGCAGGCTCATGGGATCGATCACCATGGTGACGCCATTCTTCTCGACTACGGTGTCCCCGTCGTTGATCTTCTCATCAAAGGTAAAGCCATACTGGAAACCGGAGCAGCCCCCACCCGTGATGTATACCCGCAGCTTCAGCTCGGGATTCTCTTCCTCGGTGATCAGGTTCTTCACCTTGTTGGCCGCCGCATCCGTCATCTGGATGGGCAGCGGGGCTTCTGCTACTGCACTCATTACTGACCTCACAACCATTAGATCCACAAACATGGAAACCGCGAAATTATCCAATACCCGACCATTCAGTTCAAGTATTCACCACGTTTAACCGGCAGCGGGAACCGGAGCAGGCGGCGCGGCGACCAGCGGCTTGATCACCTCGCCCCACTCAACCAGCAGCTCTTGCGCCGGCTGCCTGCCATCCTTGTTGATGGTGACACGGATCCGATCCGGCACAAAGCCTTCCGGCAACTGCCAATTCCCTTCCAGCAGCTGGAAATAACGCAGGGCATAACGCCACTCGCTCACCTTCATTCCGAGATCGCGACCGGTCAGCGTCTTCGGCTTGTCGGCCAGGCTCCCCTCGACCCGGATCTGCACCTGACCACGGAACAGCTCCCGCTTTTTGGCGGGCTGGGTCAGGGCTAGACGATAGTGGTAACGACCGGGAATGCTGGTCTCCTGCAGGGTCAGGTTGTCGATCACCACCCCCACCTGTTCGCCGGTGGGGCGCATGATCCGCTCGAAAAAGGCCAGCTGGCGCTTGAGCTCCTGCACCTGCGCCTCCTGACTCTTCAGGGTGGTCTGCAACTGCTCGAAGGCCGCTTTCTGGGTCGCCAGCTGGGTATCTTTCACCCCCAACTCGGTCTTGAGCTGGCCGATGGCCTTGCCCTGACGATCCAGCGTCTCCTGCTGCACCACCAACAGACTGCTCTGGGCCAGCTCCTGACGGTTCCCGACAAAGTAACCGATGAGCCCGCCAACGGCTAACACGACCAATAACTTCAATAGATTGGACATAGCCCCTCATCCCGTTATCACGCCATTTACGGCAGCGCCTCTCCCTTCACTATACCGCCCTGACCGAGGCCAAAGGCGATAAAGGGAAAAATTAACTGGCCGTGGCGCTGCCATCACCCCGCTTTTGACGCGCGGCGAGCCGTAAAGTTCGCTCCAGGATCTGGGAATAGATGGGCCGGCCACCCAGCCACTGGGCAACCAGAGTCGCCCCGACCGTGGTAATCATCATCGGCAGGATCTGCTGATAGTTGTCGGTCATCTCGGTGACCAGCACGATACCCGTGATGGGGGCACGCACGGTGGCAGCAAACAGCGCCCCCATTCCGGCGATGGCAAAGGCGCCGGGCTCGATGCCAAGCTCCGGAAACGCCGCATGAAACAGATGGCCAAACACCACGCCAAACAGGGTGCCCAACGCCAAGGTCGGCGCAAACACCCCGCCCGGGGCACCGGAGCAGAAGCAGATGAGGGTCGCAACCAGCCGCACCGAGAAGATGAGGAACAGGGTCGCCATCGCATACTCATCCCCCATCAGATGAGGAATAAGCTCGGTGCCGCCGCCCGTCACCGAGGGGGCAAACAACGACAGCACACCAAACGTTCCGGCGACCACCATGCCGATGGCCACGAAACGGTGGCGCTTGTTCTGATGCAACGCCAGATAGCCATCCTGACAGGCCAGCACCAGCTTGTTGAAGACAAAACCGAGCACCCCGAAGGTGGCCCCCATAAAGAGGAACAGCCAGAGCGCCTTGAGGGCTGGCGCATCGTAGTGGGGTAGAGTGATCACCGCCCCCTGCCCTTTCATGTTCTGCAGCATCAGGGTCGCCATGATGGCGGAGATCCCCACCGCCTTGATGGCCAGAAAGGAGTAGCGAAACTGCGGCCGCATCTCCTCCATCACGAACAGGATGCCCGCCAGCGGCGCATTGAAGGCTGCCGCCAGACCGCCCGCCGCACCGGCGGCCAACAGGGCATGGCCATGCTCCTTGGGCAGCCGGAAGATATCCGCCACCATCTTGCCGAGGTTGCCGCCGATCTGTACCGAAGGCCCTTCCCGCCCCAGCACCATACCGGAGCTCAGGGTACAGATGCCGCCGAAAAACTTGACCGGCAACACTCGCCACCACCGCACCGGGCGCAGATCGTCCATCGCCCCCTCGATCTCGGGAATGCCGGAACCACCCGCTTCCGGGGCAAAGGTATGGGTGAGGAAGTAACCGACAAATCCCAGTAAGGCGCTGAAGCCAAAGCCAAGCAGACCGAGCTGCCACCAGGGACGGTCGGCCAGCAAGGCGATACGTTGTTCTGCCAGCCAGTGGACTCCCGATTCGAACAGGCCGCACACCAGTCCGGCCAGGGTGCCGACCAGCGCCGCCAGCAACAGAACCAGCAAGGGCATCTTGTCTTGCCGGATAATGCGGGAAAGCGGCCCCCGCGAAGCGGTTTCGGGTTCAGAGGAGAGAGCTTGTTGCGCCATCTTGTTACACCAACTTGGAAAAACCATATCGTCAGCTAGCTGAGATCAGGATCACCCGGCGCGTTGCTCGGCTGCCCAGGGCTGGGGCTTTCTGCTATAGTCGGCCCGTTAAATTTTTGTCACGGGAGCAGACCGAGAGTCCGGGTGGCGAGAGCGCAAAGCATACTCCTGATGCTCCGGCCTGCCGAGTCTCAATCGGCTGCAATCCCTTGTGTGACGACCAAAATCCCATTAAGGATGATCCATGTCAAAATCAGATCAGCTGTTTGAACAGGCCCGCCAGACCATTCCGGGTGGCGTCAACTCACCGGTCCGCGCCTTCAATGGGGTCGGCGGCACGCCCCGCTTCATCGATCACGCCGATGGCGCCTATCTCTATGATGTGGATGGTCAGGCCTACGTGGATTACATCGGCTCCTGGGGCCCCATGCTGCTGGGTCACAACCACCCAGCCATCAAGGCCGCCGTCATCAAGGCCGTTGAGAAAGGGCTAAGCTACGGTGCGCCGACCGAGATCGAAGTGCTGATGGCCGAGAAAGTCCGCCAGATCGTCCCCTCCATGGAGCAGGTGCGGATGGTGAACTCCGGCACCGAAGCCACCATGAGCGCCATTCGTCTGGCCCGTGGCTACACCGGCCGCGACAAGATCGTCAAATTCGAGGGTTGCTACCACGGCCACGCCGACTCCCTGCTGGTCAAGGCAGGTTCCGGCGCCCTGACCCTGGGTCAACCCAACAGCCCGGGCGTTCCGGCCGATTTCGCCAAACACACTCTCACCTGCGTGTTCAACGATCTGGAGTCGGTACGCGAAGCCTTCACCCAGTACGGCAGCGAGATCGCTTGCATCATCGTCGAGCCGGTCGCTGGCAACATGAACTGCATCCCGCCGGTGCCCGGCTTCCTGGAAGGGCTGCGCGCCATCTGTGACGAGTTCGGCGCCCTGCTGATCCTGGACGAAGTAATGACCGGCTTCCGCGTCTCTCTGCGCGGTGCTCAGGGTCACTACAACATCGACCCGGATCTCACCACTCTTGGCAAGATCATCGGTGCCGGCATGCCGGTGGGCGCCTTCGGTGGCAAGAAGAAGGTGATGCAGCACATCGCACCGACCGGCCCTGTCTATCAGGCGGGTACTCTCTCCGGCAACCCGGTGGCCATGGCAGCCGGTCTGACCATGCTGGATCTGCTGCTGGAGCCGGGCCTCTATGAGCAGCTGAGCGCCAAGACTGCGCAGGTTGCAGAAGGGCTGAAAGCGGCCGCCGCCAAACACGGCATCCCGCTCGCCATCAACTATGTGGGCGGCATGTTCGGCTTCTTCTTCACCGAAGAGAACGAAATCACCCGCTACGAGCAGGTCACTCGCTGCGATATGGAACGCTTCAAGCGCTTCTACCATCTAATGCTGGAAGAGGGCGTCTATCTGGCGCCGAGCGCCTACGAGGCGGGCTTCCTGTCGCTGGCTCACGGCGACAAGGAGATTGAACACACCCTGGCCGCCGCCGAGCGCAGCTTCGCCAAGCTGGCTGGCTAAATCACCGCTGGTTGTCGCAAAGGGCCCGTCATGGGCCCTTTTCTATTACAGAGACTCCATCACCACACAGGGCGGCAATACGCCCATTTATGGTGCATTCCCCCCTCGTCATCCACCAATTTGTCATCCTCTGGTGCAACTTGCCCCGCCATCCCTGTCATCAAGCAGGCCCACTATTTGCACATTCACCACAAGAGCCCACGTCACCGAGGTCCATATGGCAGAGATGAGCCCCATCGATGTGCTGCGGCGCTATCAGGAGTATCAGGAGGAGTTGACCCCGCTACTGCAGGGGCTGCTCAGCGCCCCCCTTGTCTCGCTCAAGGGGTATCCCTTTATCGTCAGCATTGACCATTATCAGGGGCCGATGTGCATCCAGCCTGCGGCACCAGCCGCCCATAACCGGTTGCACCTTATCGTGCAGGGGCAAGGACGGGAGATCACCGTCTGTCTGAATCAGCTGATTGGCTGGTTGATGGGGGACAGGGAGCGCCGCCGCGCCATGCCCTGGTTCAAGGCGGTCTATGTGAAGCTCAGCATGGCGCTGTTTCTCATCGTCGCCACCCTGATCTGGCACGGGCTGGAGCAGCTCTACCAGCTGTTGTGCGGCGAGCAGCAGAACCAGCTCGGCGCCTTTAGCGCCATTATCTTCCTGACGCTGGCACTGGCGGTGTTCGATCTGGGCAAGACCATTCTGGAAGAGGAGGTACTGCTGCATAAGGATATCTTCCGCCACAGCGCCATTCGCCGCACCATCACCCGCTTTATCGCCGCCATTCTGATCGCGGTCTCCATCGAGGGGCTGTTGCTGCTGTTCAAAGGCTCGCTCGGCCAGAGCGAGCTGCTCTGGCCTGCGGTCGGAGTGATGGGGTGTGCGGTGGGTTTGCTGCTAGCGCTTGGCCTCTATGTTTTTCTGGGGGCCAAGGCCGAAGCGGCACTGGTACAGGCTAGCCTGCGCTCTCCACCGTCAGCTGCACAAGGGAGCGACGCGCCGCCCGCCAGGAAGCGTACATGGTCCAGGAGGTATAGATGACGATAAAGGCAACCAACCACTTCAGCATCTCCATATCCATGGATTTGACCAGCATGGCGGCCAGCACCACACCGATGGGGCCAAAGATGGCTACCGCCAGCACCGCCTTGGCATCAAACGCCCCTTTGCGGATAAAAGTGCCTGCGGAGAAAACGCTGAGCACGGCGGTGGAACCCATCATGATGGGAAACGCCGCCAGCGGATTCATCCCCAGCAGATAAACCAACGTCATGCAGGGGGCAAACAGGCCGATACCGACATTCATCAGCACCCCGAAGATGAAATTGCCAAGCAGGGCGATCGCCAGCTTGTAGCCGCTGAGCCCCATCGCCTCGCCGCCTACAGGGAAAAGCCCCAGCAGACCGGCAAAGATAAGCCCTGCGACGACCAGCAAGGAGATAGCCATCACCAACCGGATGGTCTGCCGATCAAACGAGGCCACATGGCGAGCCCCCCAGGCCGCGCCCGCTGCGGCGGCCATCATCATGCTGATCAGCGTCAGCGGCTCCACTGCGACTGCACCGACGAAGATCAGCGACTGAGTCACGGTCGGCAGCACGCACTGCCCATTGAGGGTACCCGGCAGTACCCGATCATCGATCAGCTTGAACTGCTTGTAGCAGGCAGTCTTTACCGCAAAGCTGCCCACCCCCAGGGTATCGAGGAAGTTGGCAACCCCACCGATCAACGCCACCGGCCAGAAGGGGGTCGCCTCAAAGGATCCACTCTGCTTCTTCCGCCAGCAAGCTTGCACCAGCATAAAGATGAATACGAGGCCTCCGGCTATAAAAACCAGCCGTAAAATATCAACTAACATAGGGGTTTCTCCTGCAACGGGCGGCGATTCTAAGGCAAGCAGCAGAAAAAATCTTGACCGGAATTAAGCAATGCTCACGACACGCCTCTGCAAGGTGAAATATTTATCAATAGACTCCGAACGACTCTGCTAATACTTGTTACTGAGGCCAACAGGCCGGGTCCTGAGCACGTTGTTATGGTCCTTTCGCGACGACCACTTGTGCCAAAGGACATAATAAAAAAGAGGGCCGGTAGTGATACCGACCCTCTTTCTGTATCTGGCCGGGGCGCTGGGCCCTCGACCATGACAACTGCTTATTGAATGCTCTTGCCGGCACGCACGTCCTTGATAAACCCCTTCAGGCTGGCCAGATCACGGGGGGCACCGCGCAGGATCTGATCACCGATGATGAAGGCCGGGGTACCGGAGATACCGAGCGCTTCAGCCAGCGCACGGTTGGTACCGAGGTTCTGGTCAATGCTGCCATCCTTGATCTTGGCCTCCACCTTGCTCCAGTTCACACCAGCCGCCACAGCCAACTGCTTGACCTGTGCTTCATCAGCGAGCGGGCCCTGATGGGTATAGAGCTTCTCATGGAACGCCTGGTACTTGTCAGGCTGACCCAGCTGGACCGCCAGCGCAGCACGGGCTGCGAAGTAGGAGGACTCGCTAAGAATGGGGAACTGCTTGTAGATGTACCGGATGTCTTTGTCTTCCGCCATCAGCTGCTTGACCAGCGGATGGGCCCGTTTGCAGTAACCACAGTTGTAATCGAAAAACTCCACAATGGTCAGCGACGCCTTCGGATTCCCCATCTCGGGATCCTGATTGGCATAAAGCTGCTTGGAGTGAGCCTTAATCAGCGCCTTGTCACTCTCGGCCTGCTGGCTCTCCTGCTTGGCACGCAGGGCATTGGACATCTCAACCAGGATCTCGGGATTCTTGACCAGATAGTCGCGAACGATTTGCTCGACATCGCTTTTGGTCAGCTCGCTTGCATGTACCGGCGTCGCCAGCAGGGTCACGCCAGCCAGCGCGCAAAACAGGGCATTTTTAATAGTCATAACGTTATCTTGCAGAGGATATGATAGAGGCCACTATAGTGGTTGAGTCTGTTTTCAAGTCAAGTTATCTGGCCAAAAAAGCGCTTGATGCACCCTGATTGCCACTTTTTCATGTCGTTTCGTGCAATTAACCAGCAATCGAACCGGACGGGGATTTACAAGCCGGATCAGCATGGTAATATTCGCCGCACTGCTGCGGAGGGGTGGCAGAGCGGCTGAATGCACCGGTCTTGAAAACCGGCGATGGGCGACCATCCGTGGGTTCAAATCCCACCTCCTCCGCCATTCATACCGAGCCCATGCAACCATGTTGCGTGGGCTTTTTGTTTGCCTGCAATTTGCCACTCCTCATAGATCTCAACATATTAGTCTTCTTCAACTCCTTTCTTGATCTTCTCACCTGCGGGCTCAACAGCTGCCACAAGATCACCTATCAACATCGAACCTCTGCGTTCCTGCGCGTATCCCTTCCCATTTCCTTATTACCCCAAACAACAAGGACCCAAAGCAGCAACCACTGCGCCTGCGTGTTAGCACAGCCAACACACTCTCTGGCATAACGTCAGTGGGCGACTAACAAAATCATGGACAAGCAGAGGGCTCAAAAAGAAAGACTTCAGCTAACACAGGACGCAGATGCCCAGGAAAGATCGCAAGCAAGAGATCCTAGCGTACAGGCGAGCATAGGATTCGTGGGTTATGACTACGCCAGAGCCGCCATACAGAGCGACAGCGGTTCAGTGAAGAAAGAGTACCACGCGGAACATCAGGCTATTTGTAGAACCAGAAAGCAGCGCCGAGTAACAATAAGAACAGAGGAAAGGAGATAGGGCCGGTCAAAAATCAGGCTACCTTCTGAGTTTCAGGTAATAAAAAACCCCGCTCATTGAGCGGGGTTTCTTGGATTGGGTGCCTGGCAGTGTCCTACTCTCGCATGGCGAATGCCAC